>JAYTRT010000749.1:0-2928 GCA_043746045.1 Actinomycetota bacterium
TTTCGAACGCCGAAGCAGCGGACCGGCTCGGCGCGGTTCGCGCCCGCCTCGCCCGTGACGACGTGGGCTACGTCTCGGTCAAGATTTCGGCGCTGTGTGCGAATCTCGATCCACTCGCGTTCGACGATGGCGTCAAACGCGTCAGCCACAGCCTTCGCCTGTTGTACGCCGACGCCCTCTCGTCCCAGCCGGCCACGTTCGTGAACCTCGACATGGAGGAGTTCAAGGATCTGGCGCTGACGATGGCCGCCTTCACGTCGGTTCTGGACGAACCGATGTTCGAGACGATGGATGCCGGAATCGTCCTGCAGGCGTATCTCCCGGAGTCCCACGAAGCGCTGGAACAACTCGGTCAGTGGGCGCTCCGACGGCATCAGCGCACAGGTGGTCGGATCAAGGTCCGTCTGGTCAAGGGCGCGAACCTGGCGATGGAGCGCGTCGATGCCGAGGTGCACGGATGGAACCAGGCGCCCTATCCGACGAAGTCCGACGTCGATGCCAGCTACAAACGGTTGCTGGAATCGGCGCTGCGTCCGGAGTGGGCCGATGCGGTTCGCGTCGGGCTGGCCAGCCACAACCTGTTCGACATCGCATGGGCGTTGGTCGTTCGGGACCGTCTCGCCGATCCGGCGCAACTCGAGTTCGAGATGCTCGAAGGCATGGCGCCCGCACAGGCTCGCGCTGTGAACGGCGCGGCGCACGGGCTGCTGCTGTATGCCCCGGTCGTCGCCCCGAACGACGTCGATTCGAGCATCGCCTATCTTTCGCGTCGGCTCGACGAGAACACGTCGCCGGACAACTTCCTGCGCGCACTGTTCACGTTGACGCCGGGCACACCCGAGTTCGACGACCAGGCCGACCGATTCCGCCGGAGTGTCGCCGAGCGTCACACGGTCAGTTCCGACAGCATCCGGGCAAGGCCGTTGGAATCCTGCGCGGCAACGGGCTTCGTCAACGCTCCGGAGTCCGACTTCACCATGCCGGCCGTCCGCGCGGGGCTTGCCGATCCGCGGATTGCACGAGATGTCGCCGCGCTCGGATCACCTCCACAGACGAGTTGCGTGGAGCAGATCGACGTCGTCGTCGACATCGCCCGATCGGCTTCGACCCGGTGGGCGGCTGCATCGTTCGACCAACGGCGCGGACTGCTCGATTCGGTCGCTGACACGATGAGCCGTCAGCGGATGGTGACGTTGGCGATCATGGCCGACGAGGCCGGCAAGACGGTACGTGAGGGCGACCCCGAGGTGAGCGAGGCCATCGACTTCGCCCGCTACTACGGCTCTGTCGGCGTGCAACAGATCGAGTCCCTGCGAGCCGACGGGTTGTCGGTCGAGCCACGTGGCGTCGTGCTCGTGGTCGCCCCGTGGAACTTCCCGTACGCCATTCCAGCCGGCGGGGTCTGCGCCGCCTTGGCCGCAGGGAACGCCGTGATCCTCAAGCCGGCACCGGAGACACGCCGGACCGCATGGGCACTGGCGAATCAGCTGTGGGATGCCGGTGTCCCGCGAGATTTGCTGCAGTACGTCGGCTGTGACGACGATGACGTCGGCCGCAGTCTCGTCACCCATCGAGATGTCGCGACGGTGCTCCTCACCGGGTCGCACGACACCGCAAAGATGTTCGTGTCGTGGAAGCCTGAACTCCACCTGCTGGCCGAGACCAGCGGGAAGAACTCGTTGGTGATCACGGCCGCCGCCGATCTGGACGCAGCGCTGCACGACCTCGTCCGCTCGGCCTTCGGGCATGCTGGGCAGAAGTGTTCGGCCGCAAGCCTGGCCATCGTCGAGGCATCGGTGTACGACGATCCGGAGTTCCTCCGTCGCCTGGCCGACGCCGTCATGAGCCTCGTCGTCGGCTGGCCGGCCGAGCCGGCGACGATGGTTGGACCGTTGATCAATCCGCCGACCGGCCCCCTGCTCCGTGCTCTGACCGGACTCGACGCCGGCGAGCGGTGGTTGGTCGAGCCTCATCCGATGGGCGACCCAGCGAACCGGTTGTGGACTCCAGGGGTGAAGGTCGGCGTGGCGGCCGGATCGTGGTTCCACACCACCGAATGCTTCGGTCCTGTGCTCGGTGTGATGCGAGCCCGAGACCTCGAGCACGCGATCGAACTGCAGAACGCGACACCGTTCGGGCTCACCGGCGGGCTGCACTCACTCGACCCGCAGGAAATCCGTCGTTGGCTGGATCTGGTGCAGGTCGGCAATGCCTACGTCAATCGGCACATCACCGGCGCCGTCGTGCAGCGTCAGCCGTTCGGTGGGTGGAAGCGCTCGTCGATCGGCTGCGGTGCAAAGGCCGGCGGACCCGACTACGCCCTCGGTCTGTGCACAGTGCGAGATGTGCGTGATGCCTGCGACGACGGACTGGCCAAGGCGGTGCAGTCGTTCGACATGTGGTGGAACGACCGCTTCTCGATCGAGCACGACCCGAGTGCGTTGGTCAGCGAGCGCAATGTGCTGCGCTACCGGCCGCTCGACGGCGTCGTGCTGCGTGTCGATGGCAACACCGATCCGGGTGACATCGCAGTCGCTCGTGCCGCTGCGGCTCGATGTGGCGTTCGACTCACGATTTCGGACGCATCGAACGAATCGGAACTGTTGCTTCGCGACCGACTTTCGATGCTCGGTGCCGAGCGGATCCGCGCCACCGTCACCGTCAGCGACGAGATGCGGATGTTCCTGCTGGATCGTTCGGTCGGCCTCGACACCTCACCGATCATGCGTCACGGGCGGGTCGAGCTGAGTCGGTGGACCAAGGAGCAGGCCGTCAGCGAGACGACGCATCGTCATGGGCGATTGACGGCGTCTGTCTTCGACACGGACGAAGCGGTTGAGCGCCTCTGAAGCCAATCGGCCTCTGCCTCGCCCATCGGTGTCGACGGCTCGCCGTTCGTCATCGGCCACAGTTCCTCGGCGACGCGAC
>JAYTRT010000750.1:0-2925 GCA_043746045.1 Actinomycetota bacterium
GTCTCGTTCGGCTTGTTCCAGTAGCCGCGGACATTGTTCGGCCCGCTGACCCACAGTTCGCCGACCTGCCCGATCTCGAGATCGTTGCCGTCTTCGTCGACGATGCGCACGTCGGTTCCGGGCATCGGCAATCCCACGCTGTCCTTGTGCGAAAAGTAGCCGGGCCCCGAGTTGGCGATCACCGCCGACGTCGTCTCGGTCAGGCCGTAGCCATTGGCGGGCGAGACCTTGCCGGCGAAATCATCCTCGATCTTGGCGATGCTGTGCGGAGGAACCGGTGACCCGCCCTGCGAGATACCCGACAGCGTCGACAGGTCTCGCGACGCGGCGTCGGGGTGTTCGAGCATCGCCCGCACGACGGTCGGAACACCGGCGATCGTGCTGACGCCTTCGCGTTCGACGATTGCCAGCGCATCGGCTGCGTCGAACTTGAACTGGGTCACGATGCAGCCGCCGGTGGTGGTCAGGACACAGATGCCGGTGACCCCGGCGATGTGGAAGAACGGGAACAGCCACAGTGCAACGGCGCGAGCCGACGGTGGTGCCGACGCCCCTGCGGGTGGGGGCGGCGCCATCATCGCCAGGGCCACGCCACCGACCAAGGTGTTGAAGATGTTCGTGATGTGGTTGCGGTTGGAGCCGATCGCGCCCTTGGGAAAACCGGTCGTGCCGGAGGTGTAGAGGATCGTCGCGTCATCGTCGGCAGCGATGACCACTTCGGGCAGCGTTCCCGGATCGACCGAGCCGATCACATCGGTCCATGTCGAGTGACCGTCATCGACCGCAGTGGCGGAGCGGGAAACGATGACGGTCGTGATCCCGCACCGGTCGATGATCTCGCCGCGAATGCGCTCGTACCGCTCGCCGTCGCCGATGTAGGCGGTGGCCGCCGAGTCGGCCAGTGCGTACTCACTCTCGACCCCGGTCCACCACGCGTTCATGCTGACGACGATCGCACCGAGCGACTGCACCGCCCAGAAGGCGATCACCCACTCCGGATAGTTGCGCATCGCGATCGCGACCCGATCGCCCTTGCCGATGCCACCTGCAGCGAGCCGAGCCACGATCTTGCGCACCTGGGCGTGGGCAACGGTGTAGCTGATCCGCTCGTCCTGATAGACGAGGTACGTCGCATCTCCATGGCCCGCCGAGCTCAACCAGACGTCGCCCAAACTCGGCGGCACTTTCGTGAAAACCCGCAGCTCACGGCCGCCGACGAGCGCCGGACCGATCTCGAACGGACCACCGGGGCCGGTGAGGGTGGCGATGACTTCAGCGCGAGTCGGCATCAGCGGACGGTACCCGAACGGCGAGCACGATGAGCGAACCGAGCAGGAGCACACCCGCCCCGCTCGCCGTCCACATCGGGGCGTCGGTGACAGCGATCTGGCTCCGGTCGTGGATGGCATGGGCAACCGCCGCACTCGGGATGCCGGAGAACGCTGCGGCGACGATGCCGAATCCGGCGCCGATGAACCGCCATCCCCACCAGGCTGCGACAACCCCGGTCACGACGAGCAGCGGCATCGCCGGCCACAACCTGATCAGCAACCGGATGTGCGCGTTGTCGGCGATGCGCAACAGGTGCACCAGACCGATCAGGTCGTAGCTCGAGCGCTCGATGGTGCCTGAACGCAACCATGGAACGAACGACGCCACGATCGCGAGCCCCGCACCCACCGTCATCACCGCGGGACCGACGAGGCGCGTACGCATATCGGCAGCGTAGGTTGCGCTCATGGCCGGCACCGCACCACCGTTCACATCCACCCGGGCGCCCCGCGCAATGGTCGCGTCGGCCGATCAACTCGCGACGCAAGCAGGAATGTGGGCCCTGGCCAACGGCGGCAACGCCGTCGACGCAGCCATCGCAACAAACGCTGCGATCGCCGTGACGGCGCCGCATCTGTGCGGAATGGGCGGGGACCTGTTCGCCCTCGTCCACGTCGACGGCAAGGTCCATGCTCTCAACGCCAGCGGCAGAGCCGGCTCCGGCAGCGACTCAGCTGCGCTGCGCGCCGAGGGGCTGACCGAGATGCCGTTCCGTCACGACATCCGAACGGTCACGATGCCCGGTTGCGTCGGCGGCTGGCAGGCCCTCCACGATACGTTCGGCACGATGTCGATGAGCGACGTGCTGGCGCCGGCGATCGAGCTCGCCGAGGGCGGCTTTCCGGCGTCTCCGCTGCTCGTCGGCTCGTTGAACCTGTTGGACGATCGTGGACGAGCATCGCTGCACGAGCTCGTCGAACAGGGCCGCCGCCCGGGCGATCTGGTCCGCCGGCCCGGCGCGGCCCGCTCGCTCCGTGCGATCGCCGAACACGGCAGGGATGGTTTCTACCTCGGAGAGTTCGGGCGGGGCTTGCTCGAGCTCGGCGACGGACTGTACGACGACGGGGATCTGCGCGCCCTGCCAGATTGGGTCGAGCCGCTGTCACGAGCCGCGTTCGGCACGGTCCTGCACACGATGCCGCCGAACTCGCAGGGCTATCTGACCATTGCCGCCGCAGCGCTCGCCGACCGGCTCGGCCTCCCATCGGATCCGAACGACCCACAGTGGGCACATCTGCTCATCGAGGCGGCCACGGTCGCTGCACATGACAGGCCGAAGGTCCTTCACCACGCGGCCGACGGCAACGCCCTGGTGGACAGGATCGTCGCTGACATGGGGTTGGTCAACGCCAGCCGGGCATCGCGCCGGATGGCACCGACCTCGGACGGCGACACCACATACCTGTGCACCGTCGACAAGGCCAGGATGGGCGTCTCGTTGATCCAGTCCAATGCCGCCGGATTCGGTTCCGGTCTCGTCGAACCGAACACGCAGATCAACCTCCACAACCGTGGCCTGGGTTTCTCGATCGAGCGGGGCCACCCCGCCGAACTGATGCCCGGCCGACGTCCTCCGCACACGCTCTCGCCGGC
>JAYTRT010000751.1:0-2922 GCA_043746045.1 Actinomycetota bacterium
CGCGTTCGCGGTGTCGGCCGTCTTCCTGTTGGGTTTCGTGCTCTACGAGAAGCGCACGGACGACCCGATGGTGGACATGGCCTACTTCCGCAACCGAGCCTTCAGCACCGCGACAGGCAGCATGATCATGGTATTCCTGGCGATGTACGGCATGTTCTTCCTGATCACCCAGTATCTCCAACTGGTGCAGGGCTACTCGGCGTTCGGCGCAGCGGTGAGGGTCGTTCCGACAGCACTGCTGATGATCATCGTCGCGCCGCAGACGCCGCGATTGAGTTCGCGATGGGGAGCCAATCGGGCCGTCTCATTCGGCATGTTGCTCGCTGCCGGCGGCATGTTGAGCTTCTTCTGGTTGGGAAAGACGACGCCGTGGCTGCAGATGATCTCGGGATTCTCGCTCTTCTCGATCGGCATCTCGATGACGATGTCGCCGATGACCGCAGCAATCATGTCCGCCGTTCCACCGCGTCGAGCCGGCGCCGGATCGGCGATGAACGACGCAACCCGCGAGTTGGGCGCCGCACTCGGCGTCGCCGTGCTCGGTTCGATCACTGCGACCCACTACTCGCATGCCGTGAGTCGATCGGTCGACTCGGCACTGAGCGGGTCGGCGGCAACAGCGGCGAAGACATCGCTGGCCAACGCGCTCGACCGGGCCGCAACGCTGCCCAGCGGCGCTCGGGCTGCACTGACCAAGGCCGCCGATCAAGCGTTCCTCGGCGGGTTGCACATCGCCGTACTCGTCGGGGCCACGCTGGCCCTGACTTCGTCGGTCATCGTGTTGCGGTACCTGCCCCGGCAGTTGCGGCACGGAGCGAGCGAAGCCGAAGCTCATCCTGTCACCCCCACCGACGATGTGTCGCCGGCGCTGGTCGACGGCTTCGCGCGCTGATGGCCCGTCGCCGGTAGCTGCGATGCGCTGACGCGGTTCGACCCGGACCGATAAAGTCGACCGGGTCGATCATCTTGTGGAGGCCGTGTCATGTCCATCGCGGAGATCGCGATCATCGGTGCCGGCCCTGCGGCCTCGTCGCTGCTCGAACGGATCGGCGCCAACGCTGCGCAGATTCTGGATGGCCGTCGCCTCCGGGTCCATCTGATCGATCCTCACCGTGCTGGTACGGGTCGGGTCTGGCGCGCCGACAATCACGCCGGATTGTGGATGAACTCGCTGGCCGAAGACGTCACGATGTTCACGGATGATTCAGTGGTCATCGAGGGTCCGGTCCGACCTGGGCCGACGTTGTACGAGTGGGCACACTCGGTGGACGACGCCACGTTGGCAGCGTTGGCAACACCATCTCTCGTGCAGGAGATCCGGTCTCTGACGGGCACCACGTTCCCGACTCGTCGTGTTCAATCGGTGTACCTCGAATGGTTTCACCGCCTCGTCGTGGCGTCGCTTCCTGCAAACGTCGATGTCGTCGTGCACGTATCGAGCGCACTCGACCTGGTCGACGACGGCGGGGGCCGTCAGACCATTGATCTGGAGGGTGGCGCGGCGCCTCTCACCGTCGACATCGTGGTACTCACGCTCGGGCATCTCGATTCCGAGCCGGACCCGATCAGCGCGGCGCTGGGGTCCTTCGCCGCCGAACACGGTCTGGTCAAGGTCGGTGCTGGGCACACCGCCGAACTCGACCTGTCGGTGCTCGAACCCGGCGCTGACGTCATCGCGATCGGGTTCGGGCAAGCGTTCACCGACCTCATGATGTTGGTCACTGAAGGTCGGGGAGGGCGCTTCCTCGACAACGGCAGTGGGGTTCTCAAGTACGAGCCGAGCGGTCTCGAACCGGTGATCCATGTCGGTTCGCGGCGCGGAGTGCCCTACCTCTCGAAGATGGACTACCGCCTCCAGGCAGCACCAGCGCCGTTGCCGAAGTTCCTCGACGAAGCCACCATCCAGGCCTTGTTGCATCGTGATGGACCGCTCGATTTTCGTCGTGACATCCTCCCCCTCGTTCGCAAGGAAGTCGGTTGGGCGTACTACCACGAGTTGTTCCACGCCCATCCGACGCGCGTCACGACCTCGTGGGACGAATTCTGCGCTCGACTCGACGACGCCCGAGACCAGCTCACGACGGACCAGATCATTGCCGACGCCGTCGCTGATCCTGACGACATCTTCGACATCGAGCGGCTCGACGCACCGCTGGCCGGACTCGAGTTCGACACGGTGCTCGATCTCCATCGGCACGTCCGCGATCACATTGCCGCCGACATCGCCCGACGGACAGACCCGAACCACAGCGCCGATCTCGGGGCCTTCAATGCATTGCTGTTCACGTTCGGTGTGCTCGCGCGGATCAGTGCCTCGGGCCGCCTCGGTCGGCGCTCCAGGATCGAAGATGTCGGCGGATGGTGGTTCAGCTTCTTCATGTACTACGCCAGCGGGCCGCCACCGGCTCGACTGCGGCAACTCCTCGCGCTCGAGGCCGAGGGACTGGTGCGCTTCATCGGTGCCAACACGACCGTGCGCGCCGACCCGGATCTCGGCATGTTCGTCGCCTCCAGTACCAGTCATCCGGACGCGGTGGTGGCCGGCGCGTTGATCGACGCCGTCATTGCCTCGGCGAGCATCAGTCGCACAGCGGACACGATGTTGCAACGCCTTCGAGATCGAGGCGAGATCGTCGAGGAGGTCGTCGAGGAGATCGACGGAACGGGCGCGCAATGGCAGGCCAACACGGGCAAGTTGGTCGTTGCCGGTCCAGTGCTGAATGTGATGCGCGCCGACGGTCGACCGCACCCCTTCCGGCACGCACTGGGTGCTTTCACGAGCCGTCCGGCCGCTGGAGCGTTTTCGCGTCCGCGAACCAACGCGCCGACCTTTCGACAGAACGATGCGGTCGCCCGTTCCATCTTGCACACGTTGTCGAGCCGGATGGCTGACGGGATGACAGGTTCTGCTGATGCCTGACG
>JAYTRT010000752.1:0-2912 GCA_043746045.1 Actinomycetota bacterium
GAGCAGGATCATTACATCTTTCGACCGCAGCAACAAGTGCGTGGAGGTGACCCTTGAGTCAAGATTTCGTCAACTTTTACATGACCTGGTAACTGAAAAGGGCATGAATGAGAGCGGCAAAACCATCGAAACCTATATGGGACCTACATTTGGGAAGAGACGAACGAGCCACGCTGCACGCCGAGCGGCCCGGCGATCTCGGGTGGCGTCGCCGACTATGGCGAGAGCCAACTGCGGATCAGATCTTGCAGTTTGTCGATGTTGATGTTCTTCGAGGCGCTGACCCACACGATGTCGCCGGGCTCGAGCATGCAACCGGCGGCGAGTTCTTTGCGCCGTGCCGGCTTCTTGTTCGACTTGACCTTGTCGCTCTTGGTCGCGACCACCTGATGCGGGATCTCGTTGTCGCGAAGCCAGCCGAGCATCTGGATGTCGAGCTTGGTCGGTCCGATCTCGCCGTCGACGAGGACCATCACCATCTGCAGACACTCGCGCTCGAGCAGGTAGCCCTCGATCATCGGGCCCCACTCGCGTGTGACCCGGCTCGGCACCTTCGCGTAGCCGTAGCCCGGGAGGTCGACCACCGTCACGCCTGGCGACACCTGGAAGATGTTGATCAGTTGCGTCCGGCCCGGAGTCTTGCTGACTCGAGCGAGGTTGGTGCGGTTGGCGAAGGCGTTGATCAGCGAAGACTTGCCGACGTTCGACCGCCCGACGACGGCGACCTCGCGTTGGGACTCCGGGAGATCCACGGCGCGTTGGGCCGACTGGAGGAACTGCAACGGGATCGGCGGCACCGGCTGAACCTACCGTGTTGCTCGCAGCGGTACTCCGAAGACAGCGGCGCGCGTCGGCCGCGATCTATTTGGCGACGATGGAACCGAGAGCCCAGACGGCCGCCAGGAACCCGACGAGAGCCATCAGCAAGCTGCGCCCGCGTGGCGCTTTGGCCAGCTCACCGGGCTTCGGCCGAGGGGGGGGCTTCAACAACGCAAGCACGTTGCCGAGGAACAGTGCGCCACCCAGCGCGAGCGTCAGCCAGACGATGAGATCGTTACCGAGGAGGCTGTCCGCGAACACGCCCACATCATGCCCCGCTCGTCGTCGTTTGCGATCTGCGCGAGACTTGTGCCATGGGTTTTCATCATGTAGCGCTGGCCACTCGTGACACGGCGGCAACACACGACTTCTACACGCAGGTGATGGGTTTCACGCTCGTCAAGGTGGTCACCGCGCCGACGCCTGGCGAACACGGTGGCTGGAGCAAACACTTCTTCTACAACACCGGCGAATCACCGGACGGTGGCATGATCGCGTTCTGGGAGATCCACGACACGGAGATCGGAACCGACTTCCCGGTCGACATCAACACCGGCGCCGGGCTTCCGTGGTGGGTCAACCATGTCGCGTTCGATGCACCCACCATCGACGATCTGCACCGCCATCGCGAACGTTGGCGCACACACGGCCATCACGTGCTGGAGATCGATCACGACTTCTGCATCAGCATCTACATCCGCGATCCCAGCGGCAACATGGTCGAGTTCTGCCATACGACACGCGCCTTCTCCGAAGACGAACTTCGCAATGCGGAGGATGTCTTGCACGATCCAGCGCCGGCGATGAACGGGCACGCCAACGCAACGGTACACAACCCGATCATGGCCGACAGCGCCTCCAGCAGCTGAGCTGTCCGATTCAGCAAGCGGCGGTGCGGCGGCCGATCACTTCAGCAAGCGGCGGTGCAACGGCCGAGCAACCTCAGCAGTCGATCGGGATACGACGTGTAGATCCCGTCGACGCCGAGACCCACCAGCGTCTTCATGTCGGCCTCGCTGTTGACCACCCATGTCAGGATCGCGATGCCGTGCTCGTGCGACCACGCCAGCGACATCGCATCGACCAGCGTCTTGCCGTTGGATCTGTACGGCGGCTGATCGACGGAAACGGCCGAGACGAACGACGGGTCGTTCGAGGCTCGCGCGGCGCGATCGGCGTACACGTCGGCCATGATCGCGCTGGTCTCGACCGTCGGGCAGGCCTTCCTGAACTGCAGGATCAACGGATCGCTGTTCGACCCGACGAACACGTCATTGGTTCGGTGATAGCGCGTCAGCAGCGAGCACAACGGCGGGACCATCGACATCGATTCGTCCTTGAGATCGAGCGAGAGCAGCGTGTGCGGAAACCGTTGCAGGATCGATTCGAAGGTGGGAATCACAACGCCCTTGCCACGGAACGGATGATCATCGTCCCTGCCGGCTGGATGGAACGTGTACCCGGCATCGAGCGTGCTCAGTTGTGCGTAGGTCATCGACGCGATACTCCCCTTCGCGCCGGTGATCCGGTCGACGGTGGGGTCGTGAAAGGCAATCAGCGTGCCGTCGCCGCTGAGGCGCAGATCGACGTCGACGACGTCGGCGCCCATCGCGATGGTGCTCGTGTACGCGACCATCGTGTCCTCGGGGAACAGCCCGTCGCCGCCTCCGTGGGGAATGACCAGCGTGCGCCCGGTGCGGAACCGATTCACGCTGCCGAACACGCCCGTCGCGGCGTTCGGCGCTGGACCGTCATGTCCGACAGCGGCCACAGTCGCCACCGTCGCTACAGCGGCGCCTGCAACGAGAGCAGCGACGGCGGCGATCAGTCCGGCGCGCTGAGCGATCGACTTCATACCAGAAGAGTACGGTGAAGCGCCCGGGAAGGATTGCGCGAGGTTTTCCGCCCGAACGTGCCCCACGGGGCGCGCGTGAGCGACCTGCCCGCAAAAGTGCGCCCCGCGGGGTGGATCCGTGCAGACATGGAACGAACGGTCGACCCACAGGAGCAAGCCGAAGAGGTGGTTCAGGACGCGTTCGCGGCGCTGCTGCCCGCTTTCGTTCGCATCGACAACCCGGATCCTGATCTCGAAC
>JAYTRT010000753.1:0-2900 GCA_043746045.1 Actinomycetota bacterium
GACCTCTGCGACGTTCGAGGTGTTCGACCAACGTCCATAGCGCCGCGCTGATGACCCGTGGTTCGCCGACATGCCCGGACGTACGGACGTCCTCGATCCAGTCGAGCGGCGACGGATGGTGTCGTGCGCCGGCCGGACCGATGAGCGAGATACCGGTCGAGGTGCGAGCGGTCAGCGAAGCGGCGAGCGATGGGATCACCGTCGCGAACACCGCGCCACCGAAGCCGTCGGAAGGGTTGCCGACCAGTCCGACCCGGGCTGGGACGATCCGCATCACGGTTCGCTCTTCGACGTATTCGGCCACGTCCGCAGCGTAGGAGACGACGTGCTCGGCAACGACATACTTGGGCGTGCGCATCGAGGCAGCTGAGGGTCTGGCAGTACGGGTCTCGGGACCGACGGGAAGTCCGGCCGATTCCGGTGACCGTTCGAACACGGTCTCAGTCGAATGGGCCGAGACGAGTTGGTTCGGTCCCGGCCGGCTGACAATCGGTGGCATGCCGCATCATCTGGACATCGGCGATTCCGTCCCGATCACCGATGACATCGGATCGGGACGTGGGCTTGTCGTTCACAGCGGCGACGTCGAGGCATCGGTTCGCGCGTATCGCGATCTGCCGATGGTCGTGTTCCGGTTGGAGGCGACGACCGAACTCGGTGGGCTGGCGACCGGCGCCTTCGCAGACCCGTCCGTCGGCTGGCCGATCTTCACGCCCGCCGAGCGCGGGCCTGGCGACGTCGACGTGCGGTCGAGTGCACTCGTGTTCCAATGCTGCGAGTTCGGGTTCCCCAGCAACGGCGGCGTCGCGCTCGACCGGTTCTTCCTGCTGCCGCACCGCCCAGCGACGGGTTGGCCGATGCTGATCGGCGCACCCGACGGCCGAACCCTGATGCTCGTCCCGATCGACTCGTTCCACGATCAGACGATCGGACTCAACGGCGGCACGGTCCGCTGCGGTTGGCACGGCGACCTCGATGTCGTGCCCGCTGGTTTCTCGACGGGCATGGCTGTCATCGCCGGCAACGATGCTCGCTCGTGCATCGACATGTGGGGTGCGTTGCTGCGACGACGAGCCGCAACGGTCCGGCCCGGTCGCTGGCCCGACGCGCTCGGCACGAGGCCGTCCTACTGGACGGACAACGGGGCGGCGTACTGGTACCGCACGGAACCGGGGCTCGATCCCGCCGGCTCGATCGTGGCCGCTGTCGACGATCTTCGTGCCAACGGTGTACCGATCGGATCGGTGCAACTGGACTCGTGGTGGTATCCGCATGCCGACCTCCGACCGTTCGACACCGATGAATGGGTCGTCCCGCCATCGGCGATGATCGCATGGGAGCCGCGCCAGGACGTGTTGCCCGACGGCATCGAGTCACTCCGCCGACGACTCGGGTCGGCCCCCTTGGTCGCGCACATCCGCCACCTCTCCAGTGCCGCACCGATCGCTGATGAGGTACCCGTCCACGTCGATGGACCGTACGCGGC
The DNA here is from genome assembly GCA_043746045.1 of Actinomycetota bacterium. Lineage (GTDB taxonomy): Bacteria > Actinomycetota > Acidimicrobiia > Acidimicrobiales > Ilumatobacteraceae > WLMZ01. Next base: position 1,487 of record JAYTRT010000753.1, read on the forward strand.
GCCGGCGACGAGCGAGGCATACGAGCGATGGCTGGACCAGTGCGTGGCATGGGGCATCGAGACCTTCGAGCACGACTGGCTGGTCGAGGTGTTCTTCGGTGTTCGTTCGATGCGTGCCTCTCCCGGGCGGGCCAGGGCGTGGCAGGAGGGGATCGACCGCGCCGCACGCGAGCGAGGTGTGACGTTGCAGTGGTGCATGGGCACACCCGCCGACATGGCTCAGACCACGACGTTGACCCAGGTGACGTCGGTGCGTACGTCGGGCGACCACGGCTACATCGCGACACCCGGACAGCTGTGGGCGTGGTTCTGCACGACCAACGCGCTGGCCAGAGCGCTCCACCTGATGCCGTTCAAGGACGTCTTTCGCGCCGACCCGGAAATTGCCGGCGACAACGGCGAGCCCGAGGCTCTTCTGTCAGCGCTGTCCACGGGACCGGTCGGCCTCGGCGACCGAGTCGGCCGATTCGATGCTTCGCTGGCGATGAGAACGTGTCGAGCCGATGGCGTACTGATCAAGCCCCATGTCCCGATTGCGGCAACCAGCCGTTCGATGCTGGCCAGCGCCGGCACGCGCCCGGCCTTGATGGTCGCGGAGTGTTGGAGCCAGCACCCTGCGGGCCGGTGGGCCTACGTGATGACGATGTTATGCAGTCCCGGTGACACGGCGACCACCGGGGTTGTGCGGCTCGCCGAACTCGGTGACAGCTCGCCGGTGACCGATGTGATCGTCTGGGATTGGCGGCAGCAGACCGCAACACGGTCCGCCGGCGACGGCACGTGGTCGGCCACGCTCGCGCCCGAGGAATGGACCTTCCACGTCGTTGCCCCGATCCTCGACTGTGGCATCGCGATCATCGGCGACACGTCGAAGTTCGTGTCCGCCGGCGATGCTCGGATGGTCGTCTCGGAGCTGCCAGGCGGGGTCCGCGTGGTCGTGTTGGGCGTCGGCGAGCGCGTCATCATCACGGGCTGGTCCGAAGAGGCGCCGACCCGCACGGACGGCGACGTCCGACACGATCCGGCGACTGGCGTGTGGACCACCGACGTCGAGGTCGCCTCACGTGGTTGGACGTCGATCCGACTCGACGTGGAGTACCGATGAGTGCGGACCATGCTGACCGTCTCCATCGGCAGACACCACGTGCCGACGAGATCGAGGAGATCAGATGAGCCTTCCCAGAATCGTGTCGCAGGACGAGTGGGCCGCGGCGCAGAAGTCGTTCGTCGTCCACGAGAAGGCAGCGACAAAGCAGCGCGACCGGCTGAACTCCGAGCGTCGCGACCTACCGATGGTCGAGGTGACCGAGCCATACGAGTTCCGTGGCTCCGGCGGCGCAGACCTGACGCTGTCATTGCTCGACCTCTTCGAAGGTCGCCAACAGTTGATCATCTACCACTTCATGTTCCATCC
>JAYTRT010000754.1:0-2897 GCA_043746045.1 Actinomycetota bacterium
CCCCTCGCCGTGCTGGCCGGCCTGGTGATCTGGCGCCTCCGCGGTGGACTCGTGATGGCTGTCGCTCCGCTGTTCGCATTCCTCGCAGCGGGGTTCGTCACCGCTGTCGGCAAGTCAGTCATCGGCCGAGCCCGCCCGCCGGTCGCCCTGCATCTCGTCACCGAGAACGAGAAGTCGATGCCCTCTGGCCACACGACCGACGGGACGACGTTGTACATCGCACTCGCCCTCGTTCTGGTGATCGTCCTCCACCGGGGGGTGATCCGAGGGCGCATCATCGCAGCTGGCGCACTGGTCCTCAGCGTGGCGATCGGCCTGAGTCGACTCGAACTGGGTGTCCATTGGCCGACCGACGTGACCGTCAGCTGGCTGCTCGGCGCGTCGATCGCTCTCGTGACCGTTGCAGCCGCAATCGCTGTCGACAGGAAATGGCCATCACTCGGTTCAGGGCGCCTGGAATCGTCGATGGGTGAAGGTCGTCGAACAGAAAAGGCCGTACGCGACGAAACCGACTCCGACGACGACGACCACGGCAACACCCCATCTCTCGATCGCCAGAAGTCGTAGGGCCCCGTCGAGCCCGGTTGCCTGCTGGGCGTCATACGTGATTGCCGCGCGCAAGAGGAAGAATCCGATCAGGCCGATTCCGATGCCGCGCCCGACCTCACCGATGATGCCGAGCCTCTCGGTCCACGCCAGTCGTTGCCGAGACAGACCACCCAGATCGAGTTCGTCGTGCACATCCTGCTTGACGCCTTTTCCGACACGGTAGAGACCGGCCGCCAGCACGATGACTCCGACCGCACCGATCAGGATCCGGCCACCCGTATGGCTCATCACACGGCCGGAGAGCGACTCCACCTTGGTGTTGCCGTTGGCGGTCCCGGCAGCGCTCCTGGCGAGCGCGACGGCCGTCAACGCAAACGTGGTGTAGATCACGGCGCTGATCACATACCCGATGCGCTTGGCGATCGCCTTGGCGTCGGTATCGCCGGGCATGATTGCCGAAACGACTCTCCACGCTGCGTACAGGAGCATCCCGGCTGCCAACACGACGAGCAGCAGCGACCCGCCGGTGACATGCGCAACCGTCTTCAACGCCCCGGTGGGACTCGCCTCATCGTTGGGCGCGGACTTGGCGCGGGACCAACCCGATGCCTTCGCGGCGATCAACAGGGCGAGCATGCCGGCGACGATGTAGACGACACCCTTTGCCAGCCACCCCGCTCGGCCGATTCGGACCAACGACGGATGCTCAGCGGTGATCCGACCGACCTGCGGACGGTGGACAGATTGCAAGGACGGCATCGGTGTCTCCTTCGACCAAATCCGAATTCCCTGCCGCCAACCTCGGCAAACACACGCAACGTCTGAAATCGAACGCCCGCTGTTCGGAGGTGGATGTCGAGGTGGATGTCGAGGTGGAACGGGACGGCGCGCCATCTCGGCAATCGGGTCAGGCAGCGCGGGCAACCTGATGGAACTCGCGGTCCCGGATGTCAGCCCAGTCCCGCAGATTCGGCGCGGGCGAGGGTGCGACCGAGCGCACACGAACCGTTTCACGCTCGAGTAACCGGAGGCCGGATTGACCGGGCAGTCGGTCGATCCGCTGGTCGATCCGACGCGCCGCGTCGGCACCTTCGAGGTCGCAGAACAGAAAGCGCGTGATGTGTTCCTGCTCGCTCGATGGCATGACGGATGACCCGACCGGTGCCCAAAGATGCTTCAATGCCCGCCGGGTCATCCACTGTGCGCGACCGTCTCCGTCGAGTCGCTCCTCGGCCTGACCGGCATAGAAGTCGATGTGCCGGCCCTCCTGCTTCATGATCCGCTTGAGCAGATCTGTGAGCACAGGGTGACCCGCTTTGGCGATCAGACGGGCATAGGCGGCCTGCGTCGTCCACTCGTTGACGGCACCCCACGTCATGTGGATCGCGATGAACGATTCGCCGGCGATGCTCGAACCGAGGCTGTGCAAGATCGGAGCGAGTCGGTCCTTCCAGCCGAGCCGCTGCCGCATCGGCAGGACGCGTCCTTGCTTGGCGACTTCGTCATGCGCGGCGAGGACATTTCCGATCGCATCGCCGTGCCAATACTCCTCCATGTTCCACATCGTGAGGAACGCCGTGATGTTCGGATCACGGTGCGCGGAAGTGACGAGCAGGTCGCGCAAGTAGCAGACCGTGTGCAGTTCGACGTCGTGCATGTAGCGCAGACAACGCAGGACATCCTCGGTCAACGGTTGGCGTTCGAAGACGTCGAAGTCGAGACCTGTCAGGTCGATCCGCCTGCTTGCTTGTGTGAATCGGTCGATGTTCATCCGCATGACGAATGTTCGGAACGCCGCATGTTTGCGGATGTCGAATGACGAACCGAATGACCGACAAATCGTCGTGACAGCCACGGTTTACCGTTGGTTTACCGACCTTTTACCGTGCTCGCAACCGTCGCATTACACCATCGTTCCATACTCGATGATCCCCTCTCGAACGACAAGGAAACCAACCAGTGACCGACACGTATTCGCCGTTGCACGAACCCCTCTCGGCCCGCAAGGTGCTGAGCAAGGTTCCGGAAGTGACCATCTTCTTCTGGATCATCAAGATCCTCTGCACCACCGTCGGCGAGACCTTCGCCGACTTCCTGAACGGAAAACTCGGAGACAGCCTCAATAGAACCACGGCGGTCATGGGCTCCTTGTTGATCGTCTCGCTCGTCGTGCAGTTCCGCATGCGCGCCTATGTTCCGGCCGTGTACTGGGTGACGGTGGTGTTGCTCAGCGTGGTCGGCACGCTCATCACGGACAACATGGTCGAGAACTTCAAAGTTTCACTCACCACGAGCACGATCGTGTTCGCCGCGTTGATGTTTGCGACCTTCGGCATTTGGTTCGCGAG
>JAYTRT010000755.1:0-9019 GCA_043746045.1 Actinomycetota bacterium
CGTTCAACAGTGATGCCATTGCTCGTTCCCCCTCAACGCTTCTCGATGACGATGCCGGACGTTTCGGCATCCCAGGTTTGTGCTGTAGGGCCCTCGTCGCGCAACTCGCGCTTGAGGACCCGTCCGACGGGGCTGCGCGGCAGTTCCGCGCGGAACTCGACGTAGCGGGGGAGTGCGAAGTACGGCAACTGGTCGATGCACCACAGGAACAACGCCTCCTCGGTGAGTGTCGATCCCTCGATCCGGGTCGCAGTCACCTTGAGATCGTCTTCGGTCATCGCGCTCGGCACAGCGTGCACGGCGACGTCGGCCAACTGGCCGTGACCCATCAGGATCCGTTCCACTTCGAAGCTGGAGATGTTCTCCCCCCTGCGGCGCAGATAGTCCGCTTTGCGATCGACGAAGAACAGGAAGTTGTCGTCGTCGATCCGGCCGATGTCACCGGTGTGGTACCACCAGTTCCGACTGGTCTCCACCGTTGCCTCCGGCCTGCCCCAGTAGCCCTCGAACATGACATGGGCGCGCTTCGGTCTGATCACGATCTCGCCGTCGGCGTGGTTGCCCAGTTCGTTGTCGTCGTCATCGAAGATGCGGACGTCGAAGTACTCGTCGTTGATCACACCGGCCGCGTTCGGCTTGTTGACGCCGCCAGCCGGCTGCCACGAGATCAGGCTGGCCTCGGTGACCCCGTATGCACCGCTGAACGTGTTCACTCCGAATCGTGTCTTCAGGATCGAATCGATCTCGACCGGTAGGGGAGCGGCACCGATCAGGCGGAGCGTCGTGTTGGCCTCCGCTGCGCCCGAGTTGGGCATTGCCGGGTTGTCGACGTCGTGGGCCAGCAGGTAGGCCATCGTGCCGAGCGTCGACGTGACGGTGGCTCCGACCCGGTTCATCTCCGGCCAGAAACTGGACACCGAGAAACGGCGCGAGATGGCACTGCGGCCGCCGTAGACGAGCGGGCCGAGCACCGCTGTGACCAACGCGTTGAAGTGGTACATCGGCAAGGGCGTCCACACCACGTCGGCCGCTGTGCGCCCCCAGCAGATGCCGATCTGGCGGGTCAATGCGCTGTGGTAGTGGTGGCTGAGCATGCAGCCCTTCGACGGGCCGGTCGTACCGCCGGTGTACACGAAGGTGCCGAGGTCGGAGGGCTTCGCCACGTGGGTCGGCCGGGTGCGGTCGGACTGCGACACGTCGGTCCACGAGTGGAAGGCCTGTGCACCCGACGGCAGCGCCGAACCGATGACGACGACGTGTTCCAAGGCGGGGACCTCGTCGATGATGGCGAGGGCGCGATCGAGATAGTCCTGGTGGACCACGAGGATCCTTGCCCCGGAATCGTGGAGTTGGTGGCGAAGATAGTCACCCTTGTACGCAGTGTTGATCGGGACGGCCACGAAGCCGCCGGACACCGCACCCCACCATGCCAACAGTGCTTCGGGCGAGTTCTCGATCACACTCGCAACGCGGTCACCCGGCCGCAACCCCAGCGATGCATACGTGTTCGCCAACGAATAGGCCGCGACCGACACCTCGGCTGCGGTGAAAGAGGTGCCACAGACATCGATGTACGGATGGTCGGGCGATGTCTCCAGACGCGCATCGAGCAGGCGCGGAATCGTCGTCTGATCTTCGCGGAGCCATGATTCTGTGGCCATCAGCGGTGTTCCCCGGTCGCTCGTGAATCACGGCCTGACGCGCGTGTTCATTTCTTCGAACCATAGTTCATCGACGCTTCAATGTTCCGTAGTCGTGCTGCGCACGGCCGCGATCCCGCTCAGCGCGACATCGAGTCGCCGCGCGAAGTCGGCATCAGGATCCAGCACCAATCCGTCTGCGATGAGTCGCCGGATCGCGGGCAGTTCCTCGTCGTCGTGATCAGCGAGTTCGTTGCGCACTCGCGCCATCCACGGTTGGCCGGCATTCTGCGCGGCCTGCTCACGGATGTCGCTGGCTGCCGTGCCGACAGCGATCGCGCTGATGCATTCCCATGCGTGAAAGGCGTCGAGGGGCGCGAAACCCTGATGGATCAACACCCTCAGCAGGGAGTCGACCGCTTCGACATAGCGCGCACTGTCGATCCCGCCCGTGAGGAAGTGCTGCATGAGTTCGGGGTGCGTCGACATCGACTGGCGGGTGTACTGGCCCCATTCGGTCAACCACGCTCTCCAATCCTGACCTGTGAACGTCGGAAGTTGCTCGGACGCGAGCCTGAACTCGGCCGCCATCCTGAGTAACTCGTCACGCCCCTTGACGTAGTGGTACAGGCCGGGGAGGCTGATGCCGAGATGTTCGGCGGTGCTCTTCATCGTGACGGCCTCGAAACCGAGCTCGATGACCGCCGCCGCAATCGCTGCGCGATCGATACGCGGTGGCCTGCCGATACGACTCGGCGGAGCATCTGCGGCGGTGGGCGCGGACGAGGCGGGAGGCACGATGCGATTGTACGACGGTGAGGCGGTCGCAGATCGACCGCCGCCTCTACAATTGCGCCGAAGATCAGCCCTTCGGAGGAGCCGATGACCATCACCAAGACGGGTCGCGAGCAGCGCAAGTTGCAGCATCAGGCATTGAGCCGGCTGCAGCTGCTCGACGCTGCCGAAGACGTCTTCGGACGGAAGGGTTTCCACGAGACGACGCTCAAAGAAGTCGCCGAACTGGCCGAATTCTCGGTTGGTTCGGTCTACTCGTTCTTCGAGAACAAGGACGATCTGTTCCGGCAGATCTTCGTCCGTCGGGGCGACGAGTTCATGCCACTGATCCGCGCACTCGTCGGTTCGAAGCGCAAGCCGCTCGAACAACTGCACGACCTGGTCGACTTCGAGATCGGTTACTTCCGCAAGAACCCGCGTTTCGGGCGCCTGTTCCTCAATTTCTCCAGCGCCACCCTGCAGTCATCAGATCGGCTGGCCGACGAGTTGATGATGGGCAACTACGACGAATCGATGAAGTTGCAGGCCGATCTGTTCAGACGTGGGCAGAAATCGAAGCAGTTCATCGCCGGCGACCCGTGGGTGTTGGCGCGGTTGCTCAGCGGGCTGATGGCGGCCTATCAGGCCGTCGACCCGCTCGTCATGTCGGATGAGCCCGACCAGACGGAACGGATGTCGATCGACGACTTCCACGGGATCGTGACGCGCACCTTCGCTCTGTGACACGGCCGACACGGCCGACATGGCACGACACGGCCGACATGGCACGACTCCGGCGCCGCTCAGGCGGTCGCCTTGGCAGCGAGGTCGCCGAGGTGGATACCGATCTGCTTGGTGAACCGGCCCTTGTCGAACGGTCGGATCTGCACATCGTGGTTGCCGGCCTCGGCGCGTAGCGCGCCGACCGTGCTGTTCTCACGCGTCCGGAATCGGAACGGGTCGAACGAGTACCACTTCATCGCGTTCTGATACCCGATCTTGGCCAGGTCGTCGTCGGAAACGCCAGCGGCGACCGTCGCCAGTTCTTCCGCCGCAGCAGGCCATGACGAATCCGAATGGGGGTAATCGCACTCCCACGCAATGTTGTCGATGCCGATCATGTGGCGCAGCTGCATGCCCACCGGATCGGAGATGAAACACGTCAGGAAATGCCGACGGAAGACGTCACTCGGCAGCATCGTGCCGAAGTTCTGGCCGGTCCACAGGTGGTGCATGTCATACGTTCGGTCGAGGCGGTCGAGGAAGTACGGGATCCACCCGGTGCCGCCCTCGGACAGGGCGATCTTCAGGTTCGGGAAGTGCTTCGGAATGCGTGACCACAACAGGTCGGCGGCAGCCTGGCAGATGTTCATCGGCTGCAGTGTGATCATCACGTCGATCGGCGCATCGGCGGCTGTGATCGCCAGTTTGCCCGACGAACCGAGATGGATCGACAGGACCACATCGTTGTCACTGCAGGCTTCCCACAGCGGATCCCAATGAGCATTGTGGAAGCTGGGATAGCCGAGCGTGGACGGGTTCTCGGTGAACGTGATGCTGTGAACGCCCTTGACCGCGATCCGGCGGACTTCGTCTGCCGCCAATTGGGGATCCCAAAGCGGGACGAGGCCCATTGGAATGAAGCGGCCGGGATAGGCGCCACACCACTCGTCGATGTGCCAATCGTTGTACGCGCGGAGCACGGCGAGGGCCATGTCCTTGTCGTCGGCTGTGGCGAAGACCCGACCGGAGAAACCGGGGAACGACGGGAAACACATCGAACCCAGCACGCCGCCCCCGTTCATGTCCTTGATCCGTTCGTCGATGTCCCAGCAACCCGGGCGCATTTCGTCGAATGTTGTCGGCTCGATCCCATACTCCTCCTTCGGTCGGCCGGCGACGGCGTTCAAACCGATGTTCGGGATCTCCTGTCCGTTGAAGATCCAGACGTCGGCGCCGTTGCCCTTGCGCACTACCTTGGGAGCATGGGCCCGGTACCTGTCCGGGATGTGGCCGTCGAACATCGTCGGCGGCTCGACCAGGTGGTCGTCCACGCTGATCAGGATGAGATCGTTCGCGTTCATGCTCTGAATGCTAGTTCGAAGAACTGAACCGAGTGTCCGCGATCTCGTCGATGTCCGAGAGGCGTTGCACCAGTTCGATCTGATAGCCATCCGGGTCGGCCAGCAAGCTGATGATCGTCGGCCAGCGGGTCAACCGCGCGGGGTCCATGACCGACCGGTAGCCCTCGGCCACTGCCTGTGCGTGCAGCGTCTCCAGATCGTCGGTGTGTACGTACAGCTTCCACAACGCCGTACCCATGTCGATCGGTCGCTCGTCGTGCAGTTGCTGGGCGAGCTGCATCTTGGCGCCCTTCGACGGGTTCTCGATGATCGCCTCCTTGGCCTGAGGTATGTCGGTACGGCTGGTGCACTCGAACCCGAGCAATTCGTAGAACCTGATCGTGGCGTCGATGTCGCTGACGTTGATGCAGTACTGCCCGACCCAGGTCGGCGTTGTGTCATCGCCGTCCAGCCACGGGTGCCGTTGAACGAATTCGATCATGTACCCGTCGGGGTCGCGAACGAAGGCGATCGTGACGGGCCAGCGCTCGATCCGTTCTGGTTCGGAGATGGAAACGCAGCCGTTGGCAAGGGCGGCCGTGTAGGTGGCGTGGACGTCATTGGTGTTGACGTACAGCTTCCACAACGCATTCCCCATGTCGATCGGCTCCGCGCTGTGGCGCTGCTGGGCGAGCTGGATCTTGCCGCCCCGCGTACCCTCTCGCGGATCGACATGTTCGAGGATTGCTTCGTCGGCCTGATCGATCGACGTCCTACTGGTGCACGTCAATCCCAATGACTCGTACATCGCGACAGCGCGGTCGAGATCGGAGACGTTGATGCAGAACTGACCGAGCCAAGAAGCCATCTGCTGGTTGTAGCACACTCTGCTTCGCTGCATTCATCCGGCTGAGCAATGGTTCATTTTGCTGAGCTATTGTCGTCGACATGAACGAACTGGCCGGGAAGATCGCTGTAGTCACCGGGGGTGCAGGCGGTATCGGACGAGCTCTGGTCGAGGCGTTCCTCGCCGAAGGGATGAAGGTCGTCGTCGCCGACGTCGAAGTCGCAGCGTTGGACGCGACGGTCGCAGAGCTGCGTGCCGCAGGCGGGGACGTGCTCGGCGTGCAGACCGACGTCACCGAGATCGATTCGGTCGAGGCGCTGGCCTCGGCTGCGTACGGTGCGTACGGCAATGTGCACGTGCTCTGCAACAATGCCGGGGTCGGGCCGCCCTCGGCAAAGGTCTGGGACACGACCCCGAACGACTGGCGGTGGACGTTCGGCGTCAACGTGTTCGGTGTCGCCAACGGCATCATCGCGTTCGTACCGAAGATGATGGCCGGCGGCGAAGAGGGCATCATCATCAACACGTCGTCCACCGACGGGCCGATCGCGCCGATGCCCCAGGCGGCGGTGTACGCGGCCACGAAATCTGCCGTGACCACGCTCACGGAGTGTCTCGCAGCGCAGCTGTCGGCCGACAAATCGATGCTCAGCGCATCGGTGTTCTACCCGTCCGGCAGGGGCCTGCTCGCGACGGGTCTGTGGACTTCGGATCGCAACCGGCCGAAGGAATTGGAACGCGAACGTCCCCGTTCCACGCCGGCGATGACCATCGCCGGCATCCAGGAGATGGCCGCCAAGGCTGGACGCGAGGTCCCACTGCAGCCTCTCGACGAACTCGCTCGGATGGTGGTGCGTGGCATCCGTGAGAAGTCGTTCATGATGATCATGTCGATGGAGGGTCCGGAGGCCACCCTTCGCGGTCGGCTGGACAAGATCGTCCGACAGCAGAACCCGACCGAACTGCACACGATCGGATTCTGAACCGGTTCGGTTCAGCTGTGGGTCGCTTCGACCGGGCGCGAGTAGAACTGCTCCGACCAGTTGCGATGGGCGATGATTCCGGCCTCACCCTTGGTCAGCACCGGGCGCGGACGGTAGATCTTGTTCTCCCAGATCGGTACGTCCTGGCTGACGCCGAGCGCGAATTGCTCGGCCACCTTGGCAAGCAGTTTCTCGCCGAGTGCGACCGGCGCGGTGAAGATCCATCGGATGTGCACGTTGTCCTCGTCGATCGGCGTCACCGACGACAGGAATGTGACGATTCCCGGCCGACGCACGACGCCCAGTCCGAGACCGAACGTTTCGCGCTCGAGATCGGGGCTGATCACCCGCTTGTACGTGCCGTCGATGAATTCGTCGCCGTCGGGGATGGCCGTGGTGCCGTGCACGAACTTGAAGTGAGCGTGATCGTGATTGTTCTCGGCCATTTCCTGACAGCTGGTCGAGATGAAGAACTCCTTGATGATCAGCGGAAGCCACTCGTCGCTGGCGAACTCGGGGACCACGGGAACCTCGAAGAACGGAGCGCCCGCCTCGAGATGATGCCATGCGAAGATCAGGCCGTTGCGGTCCACCGTCGGAAAGGTGCGCAGCGTTGCCCGGGCAGAGATCCGCTCGGTCTGCGCGTAGGGGATGTCCACACAGTCACCGCTGTCGCCGTCGAACTTCCAACCATGGAACGGACACCTGATGCAGTTGTCCTCGACCCGGCCGCCGACCGCGATGTGCGCACCGAGGTGGGGGCAGTACGCCTCGGCGAGATGCACGGTGCCGTCGTCGCCCGCGTATGCGACGAGATCCTGGCCGAACAGATGCATCGCCCTGACCTCACCAGGCGCCAACTCGCCGCTCCGTGCGATGGCGAACCAACCGTTGGGAACGGGGAACGGAAAGCGGTGTGCGACGGTGCGAACCCGTAGGCGCGGCGCACCAGGCACCAGCAGGTCCGGTCGGAGGGGCATCGGCAGACCGACCGGCAGTTCGATCTCGGTCGTCGGTGAGGCGGGGGAGCTGTTTTCGAGAATCTCCTGGATCGACATCAGACGACGACCGTCTGTGATGACTGCCGTGGTGACAGCTGTGCTGAATCGCGGGCTGACTGCTCTGCTGGATCGCGGGCTGAGTCGCGTGCTGAATCGATGGGTGAATCGATGGGTCGGCCGTGAACCGCTTCGGCGGTCATCCCGATGCGCTCCACGATCGGCGCCAGTGCGGCACGATCGAACCGGTAGAGGGTGGCTGCGTTCTCGCCGAGGATCAATCGGGCTTCGTCCTCGGGGAGGTGGGAGAATCGTTTGGTGATCCACTCGCGCGTGTGTGGGTATGTCCCCTCCGGGTGCGGGAGATCGTTGCCCCACAACAGATTGCCGATGCCGATTTCGTGTCGACGATCGATGTCGTCCTCGCTCGGCGTGGAAGCGGCAAGAAAGCAGTTGCGGTTCATGTACTCGCTCGGCTTCATCGGCAGGTCACCGCGGAATGCCGCTTCGCCGAACTTGCGGGTCGTGTGTCCGCCGATCCACTTCTCGTCCATCCGCTTGATGATGTCCGGCAGCCACCATGCGCCGTTCTCGGCGACGGAGTACATCAGACGCGGATGCCGTTCGAAGACGCCGGAGAGGATCAGGACCCACAGCGGCCGCGCCGCCCACCACCATGCCTCGTTGGCGTAGATGGAGATGAAGCCGGCTCCCGGCTCGTAGTCGGCCGGACCTGCTCCGGAGTGGGTGTGCAGCACGGATCCGACCTCTTCGCATGCGGCCCACACGGGCTCGTAGCTCGCATCGAGGTACGCGGGGCTGTCGAACCACCGGGTCGGGATCATCACCCCGGTCAGCCCGGCTTCGGAGCAGCGATAGATCTCGGCGACGGCCTCGTCGATGCCCTTGGTGATCGGGATCACCGCGCAACCGACACGGCGGGTGGGTGCTGCGGCAACGAAGTCGGCCAGCCAACGGTTGTGGGCGCGCGATCCGGCCAACACCGTCTCGGCTGTTCCACCGTTGCCGGACGCGAGGCCGCTGCCGAACGGTGACGAGGCCGCGCGGCCGGTGCCCAGCACATCGGCGTCGGGGAACAGCACTTCGGCTGCGACGCCTTCGCGGTCGAGCACGGCGAGTCGAGCATCAGAATCGAACGCCGCGAGCAGTTCGTGATCGCCGGTCTCCTCGTCCCAGTCAGCGACGAAGTCCTCGTTGACGACTTGGCCGGCGTGGAGTGCGGCCTGGAACTGGTCGAACGGCTCGCGAAAACACTGCTCGAGATACTCGCGGTAGACGTGCATCGGCGGGCCTGCGTGACCGTCTGCCGAGACGACGAGATACTTGCTCATGACGACTCCCGAGTGATTGCCGGACTTTTCGAATTGTCTATCAAAACGTCTCTCAAAACTTCCATCAAACGGCCGATCTGTCAACTGCCGCATCGGGTGCTCCGGGAGTCATCGTGGTACGAACCGCGCCCTCGGTGTGAGTGTGAGCGGTGGGCCCGCTCATCCCCGTACCGAGGGCGCGGTTCGTATCGACGTAGCTCGGTCGACACACCATACTACGAAGTGAACTAAGGTTCGAAGAAATGAACGCGCGTCGCAGACGCGCCCTGGGGGAGGCTCTGATGGCAGACGACAACGAACAGATCCAGTACGCGGAGCGGATGTTTCCAGCACCGGTCGACCTCGGTATCGCCCAGCCCGAC
>JAYTRT010000756.1:0-2886 GCA_043746045.1 Actinomycetota bacterium
AGGATCTCGGGGCCGTTGTCGGTGACGAGAACCGTGTGCTCGACGTGGGCGGCGAACGAACCGTCGGCCGTGACGACGGTCCAGCCGTCGGACAACTCGCGCACGCCATCGCGTCCTCCGGCGATCAACATCGGCTCGATGGCCAGCACCACGCCAGCGGCCAGATCGGGCCCCTTACCGCGCGTGCCCCGGTTCTCGACATCCGGATCCTCGTGCATGGCCCTGCCGATGCCGTGTCCGCAATAGTCACGCGGGCTGCCGTACCCGGCAGCGGACACGATCGCATCGATCGCCGACCCGATGTCGCCGAGGTGTCCCCCTGGCACCATCGCCGCGATCGCTGCGGCCAAGGCTGCCTCGGCGGCGCCGATCAGCCGCTGCGTGGATGGGACGGACGTGCCCACCTCGATCGAGAATGCGGCGTCACCGTGCCAACCATCGATGATCGCTCCGCAGTCGACCGAGAGCAGATCGCCATCCTCGAGGGCGCGGTCGCCGGGGATGCCGTGCACGACCTCGTCGTTGACGGACGCGCAGATGACTGCCGGATAGCCGTGGTAGCCGAGGAAGTTCGACGTTGCATTGCGCCGCCGCAGTACCTCTCGGGCGACGACGTCGAGCGCTCCGGTGGTCACGCCGGGCCGGGTCGACGCACGGATTGCTTCGTGCATCTCGGCAACCACGCGGCCCGCAGCGCGCATCGTGCGCAACTGGTCCGGCGTCCGACGGGCGATCGTCTGTCCGCGTCCTCGTCCCATCAGCGCCCTCGGCTCTTCTCGACGGCCTCGGTCATCCGGACGAAGACCTCGTCGGGGGTGGCCACACCGTCGACGACGGTCAGACGGTTCGTGTCGCCGTAGAACTCGATCAGGGGCGACGTCTGCTCTTCGTACAGGTCGAGACGGTGGTTGATCGCGTCGGGCGTGTCGTCGTCGCGGTGCATCACGTCGCCACCGCAGACGTCACAGATCCACGGCTGGCGCTCGCGACCCTTGGCCATGTAGTTCGTTCCACAGTCGCGGCAGACGCGTCGAGCCGAAAGTCGTTCGAGCACGAGATCGCGGGGCACATCGAGGTCGATGACCGCCGTCAGTGGACGGCTCCGGGTGATCTTGTCGAGGGCGATCGCCTGCGGCACGGTGCGCGGGAACCCGTCGAGGATGTAGCCGCGAGAACGGGCGTCGTCGCGGCCGAGACGCTCGTCGACGATGCCGACCATGATCTCGTCACCGACCAGACCACCTGAATCCATGACGATCTTGGCTGCCACGCCGAGTTCGGTCTTTTCGCGCACGGCTGCGCGCAGCATGTCGCCGGTGGAGATGTGTGGAACCACGAAATGCCGTGACAGGCGCACGCACTGCGTGCCCTTGCCGGCCCCCTGCCTGCCGAGGATGATCAGCCGCGCGCCCGGGATCATCGCGGGCTACTTGAGGAAACCCTCGTAGTTGCGGAGAGTGAGCTGACTGTCGATCTGACGCATCAGCTCGAGTGCAACGCCGACCGCAATGAGCACTGTCGTCCCCGCGAACGGGAAGTTCTTGACGCCGAAGACCCACAGCAGGGCATACGGCATGAGGGCGATGATGGCGGTGAAGACGGCACCGGGCAGCGTGATTCGGTTGACGACCTTGCCGAGGTAGCGCTCGGTCTGGGCGCCTGGGCGGATGCCCGGGATGAAGCCACCCTGCTTGCGGATCTGGTCGGCCTGGCGGATCGGGTCGAAGGCGATCGAGTTGTAGAAGTACGAGAAGGCAATGATCAAGAAGAACAGGATCGTCGCGTAGACGGCGTTCTGACTGTTGACGATGTAGCGGTTGACCTTGTCGGTGATCCAGCCGCGCCATCCCTCGCCCGAACCGAGCACGTTGGTGAGCAGAACGGGCAGGAGCAGCACCGAGCTGGCGAAGATGATCGCGATCACGCCGCTCTGGTTGACCTTGAGCGGGATGTAGGTGTTCTGTCCGCCGTACATCCGCCGGCCGACCTGGCGCTTGGCGAAGGAAACGGGGATCCGTCGGGTGCCCAACTCGATCCGCACCACCGCGAACACGATGCCGGCGACGAGCGCGAGCAGGAGCACGAAGAGCACCTTGCTCTCCTCCTCCCAGATCCGCAGGAAGTTGACGGGCAGGCTGGAGACGACGGAGGCGAAGATGATCATCGACATGCCGTTGCCGATGCCGCGTTGGCTGATCAGCTCGCCCATCCACATGATCAGCGCCGTCCCCGCGACCAAGGTGATGATGACAAGGAGCGCCCGGGGCATGAAAACGGGCAGCAGCTTGACGTCCGGTGCGTTACGGGCGGCACCGAAGAACGCACTGCCTCGGCCCTGGCCGAAGATGAACGTCAGGCCTGCCGCCTGCAGTGTGGCGATGCCGATGCCGAGGTAGCGCGTGTACTGCGTGATCTTGCGCTGTCCCACCGCACCTTCCTGCTGGAGTTGCTCCAGCTTCGGGATCACGACACCGAGAACCTGCATGATGATGCTGGCCGTGATGTACGGCATGATGCCCAGCGCGAAGATCGAGAAGCTGCTGAAGGCACCACCGGAGAAGAGGTTGAGGAATCCGAGCGCACCGCCGCCCTGTGCCGAGTCACGCAACTGCTTGACGGCCAACTGGTCGACACCGGGCACCTGGATGGCAACACCGAGTCGGTACAGACCGACCATCGCAATCGTGAACAGGATTTTGTTCCGCAGGTCGGCGACCTTGAACACGTTCTTGATGTTTGCCAGCACTGGCAACTCCTCAACACAGACGACGGACGATCAAGCGGTGACAGCGAGACACCGGGCCACCCTCGTGGGCGACCCGGTGCTCTCGCAATCCGGCAACGTTAGCGGTTGGTGAACTGGTTGCCCTGCGCCGCCGGGCGGAC
>JAYTRT010000757.1:0-8982 GCA_043746045.1 Actinomycetota bacterium
GATGCAGCATCGCCGAAGCGCGCCTCGCTGTCGATCGCCGGACCACCCGGATACCCGAGCCCGAGGAAGCGGGCGACCTTGTCGAAGGCCTCACCCGCCGCATCGTCGATCGTCTCGCCGAGCAGTCGGTAACGGCCGGGAGCCTGCATCTCGACCAGCATCGTGTGGCCGCCCGACACCAGGAGCACCACGAGCGGGTACTCCATCTCGGGGTCCTCGAGCAGGCCTGCGTAGAGGTGCGCTTCGAGGTGATTGACGCCGACGAACGGGACGCCCCAGACGAGCGCGAGGGCTTTGGCCGCAGCAACGCCGACGAGCAGCGCGCCGATCAAACCCGGACCGACCGTGGCTGCGACTGCATCGATGCGCGCATCGGCAACCCCGGATTCCTCGATTGCGCGGGCGACCACCGGAACAATCAGTTCGACATGGGCGCGGCTGGCGATCTCCGGAACGACACCTCCGAACGGAATGTGCTGATCGATCGAGGTACTGATGACGCTGCTGAGAACATCGTGACCACCCATCACCACCGAAGCAGCCGTCTCGTCACAACTGGTTTCGATGCCGAGCACGACCGTGGACTCGTCGGCGACCAGCGCCGTGCTCGCCGTCGTCCGCCCGACCGTCGCCCGGCTCATCGGTGCACCGTGCGCATTCCGCTCTCCGGTGAAAGTTGGAACAGTCGATTGGCGTACTCGTCGGTGTTGATCTCGTGGCACCACATCACGATCGCGTCCTCGACATTCTCGTAGTACCGCTGGCGGATGCCGGCCGGCTCGAAGCCGAACAGGTGATACAGCCCCTGCGCCGCGGTGTTCGAGATGCGCACCTCGAGGGTCAGGCCGGTGCAGTGACGCCGGCGCGCTTCCCACGCGAGGTCGGCGAGCAGGCGACGCCCGATGCCCTCGCGTTGACGGCTCGGATCCGTGGCGATGTTGGTGATGTGCGCCTCGTCCATGACGAGCATCATTCCGGCATAGCCGACGAGTTGCCCGGCCCGGTGCGCCGACACGTAGTAGCGCTGACCTTCGCGGGCGAGTTCGATCTCGCTGTTGAAGACGTTGACGGACCACGGCTGCGGATAGACCTGACGCTCGATGACCTGGATCGCGGTCAGGTCGCGCCGACGCATCGGTGCCAGGACCAACCCACGCGCAGGCGGCACGCGGTTGAGCAGCCGCGACACGATGCTCATCGTTCGGGCTTCATCGTTCGGGCTTCATCGGCTGGTCCAGTTGATGACAGCGTCGGGCGCACGAAGATACAGCGGCTGAACGCTGTCCGAGTTCGCCGGGCCGGCTTCGACATCGCCACCGAGGACTCGGCCCCGGGTCAGCGCAACGAGCGACGCCGCGGACGGGTGGGCCAGGTCGACGACTTGGATCGACGGATCGAGATCGGCGCGGTACCGATGCGCCCCGTCGCCGACGGCGAGAACGTCCTGGCCGCGTGCGAGCACAGCGGCGTTGAAGTCGTCGACGCTGCACGCGACGGGTTCGCTGATCCGTTGCACACCGGTCGATGTGGCCCTGAAGAACGCGTAGAAGACCTCGCCCTTGCGAGCATCGATCACGCTGGCGATCACCTTCGACGACCCGGCATACGCATGCGCGAGCAGATCGAGCGACGAGAACCCGACAACCGGGACGTCGAGTGCAAATGCCATCGCCTTCGCCGTCGCGATGCCGACCCGCATCCCGGTGAACAGTCCAGGGCCGACATCGACCCCGATACAGGCGATGTCCGCGACCTCGATCTGGGCGTGGTGGCAGACGAACTCGATCGCCGGTGTCAGTGTCTCCGCGTGCCGTCGACCCTGCATCACCTCGACAACTCCGAGCAGGCCGTCGTCGCCGCCGACAGCAACACCGACCACCTGCGTCGCCGACTCGATCGCGAGCGTGATCACGAGACGGACCACTGTTCGAGCGCATCTTCGAGCGTGGCCCACCGCGATGCCCAACCGCGACCGGTGGACTCGAGCGTGATCTCCCGACCGTCGAGACTGCCTGCGTCCACGCCGTGCGCGTCATCCGACGTGCCGAGTGTGGAATCGTCGATGCGCAGCTCGATCCGCAGATGTGGGCCGAGATCGACGACGTCGCCCCACTCGACGAGCATGATCGAGCGATCATCGAGCAGTTCGGCGAGAGCGAGGTCGTCGACCTCGGCCGTGTGCTCGAGGCGGTACAGATCCGCGTGATGCAGCGTGCGCGCCGATATCGCTGCGCCGGTCGCGTACGTGTGCACCAACGTGTAGGTCGGCGAGGTGACCGGTTCGTCGATACCCAGCGCCTTGGCGAAGCCCTGCGCGAAGGCCGTCTTGCCGGCCCCCATCTGGCCGACGAGGATGATCAGGTCTCCGGCCCGGGCGATGGCCGCGACCGATGCGGCGATGGCGCGGGTGTTGTCCGGGGAGCTGGAGCGCAGTTCGATCATGGGCGGTTGGAGAGCGTGGATTCGGGTCCCGAGCGGTCGGACGACAGGCGTTCGATCCGCTTGCTGATCCCGCAGACGATTTCGTACCCAATTGTGCCAAGTCTGTCGGCCCACTCCTCAGCCGGAATCGCGCTGGTCCCGCGCGGGCCTGATTGCGCGCCGAGCAGGACGACCTCGTCACCAACGGTTACCTCGAGATCACCGCAGTCGACCATCAGCTGGTCCATCGTCACGACGCCGACGATCGGTCGACGAGTGCCGTGGATGAGCACCTCGCCGCCCGTTGCGAACAGGCGGCGTGGCACACCGTCCGCATAGCCGATCGGCACGGTCGCGACGACCGTCTCGGTCGCGAACGTGTGCCGAAGCCCGTAGCTGATGCCCTCGCCCGCCCCGACCGTCTTGAGCATGCTGATCCGTGCGTGCAATGAGAGAGCCGGCCGGAGATCACTGCAGAGTTCGGCGACCCCCGGCCCGGGTTCAATGCCGTACATCGCTATTCCGAGCCGCACGAGATCGCAACGCGCGCCCGGCAGCGACAGCGCCGCAGCCGAATTGGCGATGTGGATCCTGGGCACCTCGTGGCCCGCAGCGCGCACTGCAGAAACGGCGGCGTCGAAGCGCTGCAGCTGTCGAGCGTTCGACGGGGCTCCCGGCTGATCGGCCATGGCCAGGTGGGTGAAGATCGCGCCGAGCCGCAATTCGGTGCAGGCCCCGACCGCTTCAACAAGGCTGACGGCGTCGGCCGGGTCGGCGCCGACGCGATGCATCCCCGTGTCGAGTTTGAGGTGCACCTCGACGCCCGTCGCGGACGCTGCTCGAGCAGCTGCGGCCAGCGCCTCGATCGCGGCGCGCGAGTACACGGTCGGGATCAGCCCGTTGTCGATGATCTCGGAGGAGAACTCGGTCGGCTGTTCGCTGAGCAGCAGGATCGGTGCGGTGACACCGGCGCGACGCAAGTCGATTCCCTCTCGGATCAAGGCAACGCACAGACCCGTTGCCCCCGATTCCAACGCGACCAGCGCGACATCGATCGCGCCGTGCCCGTACGCATCGGCCTTGACAACCGCCCACACTTCGGCCGGCGCGATTGCCGCACGGATCACTGCGACGTTGTGCGCGATCGCGGCAAGGTCGATCTCGGCCCACGCCCACCTCACGACAACAGATCCAACACCTGCGGGATCGCGCCGAGGAGGTCGCTGGCGATCAGACCCCGCCGTGGTCCGAACTTCCCCGCCCTGGCGTGGATCCACGCTCCGGCCGCGGCCGCCTCGAAGGGTTGCAGTCCCTCGGCCAACAGCGCTCCGACGATGCCGGACAGGACGTCTCCGGTGCCGGCCGTGGCCAGTCGGTCGTCACCCTCGTTGACCACGAGCGTCCTCCCATCGGGTTCGGCGGCAATCGTGGCCGGCCCTTTGAGCAGCACGACCACTCCGAGATCGGATGCCAGCCGCCGCGCCGCGCTCAGCCGATCGGCCGGAGTCCTGGAGCCGGACAGCAGCGCGAATTCACCGTCGTGGGGCGTGAGGATCGTCGGGGCTCGGCGATCGCGCAGCGGGTGGCCGGCACCGTCGTCGGCATCTGCCAGCGCGAACAGCCCGTCGCCATCGACGACGGCGGGCAGCTGCGCACCGCGCAACACGTCGCGCACGGCGCGCACCGTGGGTGCGGCGCGGCCGAGACCCGGGCCGATCACGAGCGCCTGGAAGCGGTGCAGGCCGGCGAGCACGTCGGCACTCCAGTCCGTCTCGGGAACGGTTTGCTGCACGTACTCGTGGTTCCCGGGTGAGAGATCCCCAGGCACCGACAGATGCACCATGCCGGCACCGGTGCGCTGTGCTGCGGATGCCGAGAGGTGCGCCGATCCCGTCATCCCAGGACTGCCGGCGACGACGCGCACGGCAGCCCGCCACTTGTGCGAATCGGAAGTCCGAGGTTTCCACCACGTCTCGACGTCGCCCTGCGTCACGAGGTGACTACCCGACCGGCAATCGAGCCCGATATCAGCGAGTTCGACCGTGCCCGCCAGATGCGCGCCCGGGGGGAACAGCACCCCTGGCTTGAATGCGCCGAGCACGATCGTGTGATCGGCCCGCATGACACCGTCGCCGGCCTGTCCGGTCAGTCCGTCGACGCCGGACGGGATGTCGACGGCGAGCACGAGCGCCGACCCAGGATCTGGCGCCGTGTACTGACCCCGGAAGCCGGTGCCGAACGCAGCGTCGATGACCAAGTCGCACTCGGGCAACACGGCCGGCGCGTCGGCGGCGTCGATGACGTGCACCCGAACGCCCTTGGCGGCAAGCCGTCGGGCAGCGACGCGCCCGTCGTTGCCGTTGTTCCCCGTGCCGGCGAGGACCACGACTCGTCGTCCGTATGCGCCGCCGAGCATCCGCAGCGCGGTCCAGGCAACGGCCGATCCAGCTCGTTCGATCAGCTCGTCCAGACGCCGAGGATCGCCACCCGTCGCAGCGGCGTCCACCGCGCGCATCTCGTCCGGAGTCACGATCGCCAACATCGCCCCAGCGTACCCAGACCGCTCGAATCGCCGAACTGCCGGGTCGTGGCCGGACGGGTCGGCCCGCCTGACGGCCCGCCGGGCCCACCCGACGGTTGTCAGAGGTCTTCTGCGTCGACGACCGTGTAGTTGTAGCCCTGCTCGGCCAGAAACCGTTGACGGTTGGAGGCGAACGTCTGATCAACGGTGTCACGAGTGACGATCGTGTAGAAGTTTGCTTGTCCACCGTCCGCCTTCGGTCGCATGATCCGGCCCAGCCGCTGGGCTTCCTCCTGTCGACTGCCGAACGTCCCCGATACCTGGATCGCGACGTTTGCCTCGGGAAGATCGATCGAGAAGTTGGCCACCTTGGACACGACGAGCACTGCGATCGCGCCGGTCCGGAACGCCTCGAAACGGGCCTCGCGCACCTTCTGAGGTGTCTGCCCGGTGATCAGCGGGGCGTCGAGCAATTCGGCCAATGCCCGCAGTTGTTCGACGAATTGTCCGATCACCAGAACCTGATCGCCATGATGTCGTTCGACCAGGGCCTCGACGATGCGCAGTTTGCGCGAGCTGGACGCAGCCAGCCGGTACCGCTGGGTGGGTTCGGCCAACGCGTACTCCATGCGTGCGTCCTCGGTCAGTTGCACCCGGACTTCGGTGCAGATCGCTGGAGCGATCCAGCCGTACAGCTCGAGTTCCTTCCACGGAATGTCGAAGCGCTTCGGCCCGATCAGGCTGAACACGTCAGCTTCCTTGCCGTCCTCGCGAACGAGCGTCGCGGTCAGGCCGAGTCGCCGCACGGCCTGGATGCGGGCCGTGGCGCGAAAGACTGGAGCGGGCAACAGATGGACCTCGTCGTAGATGATCAGCCCCCATTCGTGGCGATCGAACAGTCCGAGGTGGGGATACAGCGAATGCAGTTCCTGCGACTCGTGGTCCGCCATGCCGGCCGCCGCTCCGCCGGAACCATCTGCCGAGCCGTACTCGCCGGCCGGGTCGCCGACCGGGTCGTGTGCCTGATCGCGATCGGCACGTTTGCCCTTGCGCACCGGCGACCATGTCAACACCTGATAGGTCGCGACGGTGACCGGGCGAATCTCTTTGCGATTGCCCGAGTACTCGCCGATCTGGTCCTCGGCCAGATCCGTCTTGTCAAGGATTTCGCGGATCCACTGTCGCGCCGCAGTGATGTTCGTCGCGACGATCAAGGTGTGCGTACCCGCAGCCGCCAGAGCAGCCATGCCGATGATCGTCTTTCCGGCTCCACACGGCAGTACGAGCACGCCGTTCCCCGCCGCTTCGTTACCTCCCTGCCACCATGCCGAGACAGCATCGGCCTGGTAGCTGCGCAACTCGCACGTCAGCAACGTCTCTGCCAGCGGACTGCCCTCGGCGTACCCGGCCTCATCGGCAACGGGCCAACCGAGGTGCAGCAGCGCCTGCTTCAACGCGCCACGGTCGCCGAGACGAACCGCGAACCGGTTGCCGTCGAGCCGCTCGCCGAGCAGCGTCGACACGATCCGGTCGCGTGCGACCTCGACCAACAGCGGCATCTCTTGGCTGACCAGCGCGAGCCCGCCGCTGTCGAAGTCGCGGATCAGCCGCAAACGGCCGTAGCGGCCCATCTGATCGTGTACTTCCGACAGCACGCCGGATGGCACCGGATACTTGGCGAAGCCGGTCAACGTCGACGCGACCTGACCCGGCGACAGACCCGCGACGGCGGCGTTCCACAGCGACAGTGGCGTGATCCGGTAGGTGTGGATGTGTTCGGGCGCCTTGTCCAATTCGGAGAACTGGGACAGCGCCGCGCGTGCGTCGTCAGCGAACTCACTGGCCAGTTCCAGCATGACCGTCAGGTCGCTCTGCACGATCAACGGATTACGTGGATCCGGCCCGTGCGGGCGAGGCGCCGTTGGCTCGGGAGCGGTCACGCGATCGTCCTGGCGAGATCGAAGAGCGCGGTTGGAGCAAGGAGAACCGGTTTGAGCTTGCGCGGCACGGTCGGTGGTTTGGCGGCGTGTCGCTGCAACGGTTTCGACGTCACCGTCGCCGCGGTCGACCCGGTCACCGTCGGCGCGAGGCCCTTGGCACGCAGCGCAGCGGCCACACGCGCGGGGGTGAGGTGCGAGACCGCGACGGTCGGTGCGATCAGGGTCAGGGCGGCAGCTTTGACCCGAACGGCCGCGGCCAGCCCCAGCACGTCGGAGGCAGTCACGATCGTCGTCGCGACTGCGATCGTCAAGCCTCCCCGCTGGCGCTCGGTGTCGTGGATCAGCTGATCGATGGACGGCGGCAGAGGAACCGAAGAGTGCTCACCGAGGAATTCGATGATCGTGCTCGCAGTCTCTGTTCCCGAGAGCTCACTGGCGATCTTGGAGGGATCCAAGCGGTAGACGCGGACGCTGCTGTCCGACGTCAGGACCGCGATCGCTTCGAGACGGCTGCGGACCTCGGGGTCGAGGCTCGGCGGTGAGATCACGGTTTGGTCGCCCTGCACGACGAACGTCTGGTCGAGCGCGGGGAACTGTTCGGCGAGGAGTTCCGGGTCGGTCAACAGCACGCGGCCGAGCGAGGTCAGACGAAGCGGCCCGTTCGGCTCGACGAGGTCCAACGACCGCAGATCGGTGAGGATCGATTCGAGCTCGAGGGTCTTGGCCAGCGCATGCCGGAGTTCGATCCAGGGCATCACGTCGACCTCGGCAATCGCGCGGTCGACGGGGAGCGCGACCAGATCGGCAAGGATCTGGCGACACATCTCGCCGAACAGCAGGTCGGTCCCGTCGAAGGCGTCACCGAGCCAGACCGTCACCATCTGCCGCCACTGCTCGGGCAGCGGGCGAGCAGCGAACAACGCACACGCGTCGGGCACCAACGGGAAGCGGTACTCGAGCGCTCCGTTGCGGCCGCGCCCGATCACGTGCATCTGTTCTTCGATCAGACCGAGTTGACGACCGACCGTGATTGCGATCACCACGGCGGACTCACTCTGATTGATTCGTTTGGCGATGCTCCGATAGGTCTTGACGCCGATCCCCCCGGACTTCAGACCGATCAGCGGGTCGTTCCCGATCAGACGCAGGACGGCTCCGAGGACGCCCGTACATGCGGGTGGACGGGCACCCTGCACGGGCACCGCGACGGGTGAACCCGAGAATGATTTGGGCCAGCCGTCGTACAGCCTCCCGTTCACGGAATGGAACACCTCGCGCCACAGCGAGATCACGTTGTCGTACTCGTTCAGGTAGATCAGGCCGAACTGAGTGAGCTCGGCCAGTGCCTCGACGGCCGGGTCGGGTTTCATCGCCTGGCCGAAGCGCAGGAACGAAGTGACCTGAAAACCACTGACCCCGAAGTCGTTGATCGAGCAACCCTGGAGTCCAGCGGCGAGCAGTCGATGGAAGACCGCCTGAGCCCGCTCGCTGAGCCGGTCGATCGCGCTGCGCAACGACCTCGAATCGGCGATGACGGCCAAGAACGCGTCGAGGCGATCCTGTCGGCCGGTCGGCGGCTTCTGCACACCGTGCAGCTTCAGTTGATCGACGACAGTTTCAGCGGAGATCCAGCCTTCACGGATTGCATCGCGCAGCGACAAGCCTGTTGGGAAGAGAATCCGTTCGAAGCCGGGGCGCAGGACGAGGTAGCCACGTGTCGGATCGATGATCAGCCGATCGGCGAGCTCGTTCAACAGCTGTGTACGACGCTCACTCGTCAACGGTTTCGACTCCTTCACGACCTCCGCCTCGGTCATCGAGCCCCCGTAGGCCCGCGCCACGGACATCAGCTGCAAGGCCTGCGGGCTGACCATTTGTGCCGACAGCAGCAGAGCCGTGTCGTCGGCAATGGCGGTCGCTAGTTTGCGCTTCGATGTCGGGCCAGTCAACTGCCCGACGACGTAGGGCATCTCGGCCAGCACTGCCGCAAGTCGCTCGGCCGACATCCCGGAGATCGCCTCGTATCGATCGAGGATCACATGATCGGCGGGCATTCGCCACAGGCTACCGACGTGGACGAAGTGACAAACGAGCCGCTGA
>JAYTRT010000758.1:0-2868 GCA_043746045.1 Actinomycetota bacterium
CCGCATCTCGTGATACGTGTGGCCGCACGCGACGAGTCCGATCCACGCATCGGGCGGGTCGACGGCCACGACGTTGAGGTTGTTCTGCGCGCCGTACAAACGCGCCAGGAGCAGGCGAACCTCGAACATCTCCTGCTCGAGATCGAGCGTGTGCGGCGTGAGCAGACCGCCGTCGGCGTGCGGTACGAACGGGCGCCCGCGATATTCCATGTGCGGAATCACCGGCACCACCCGATGCAAACCGAGGTCGATGGTGCCCGTGCCGTCGGCGACGGGCGCGGCGATCTTGAGCGCCGACCACAGCCCACTGGCACGCGACAGCGCGACCGCGTGACGGCCGAGGTCGAGCGCGTCCTGCACGTCGCCGGGCGTCAGGATCGGCATGTGCAGCCCGATCAGCGCGCCGTCCGACGAACTCGGCAGCGTCGACGACTTGGCTGCTGCATCGTCACCGACGAAGGCAACCGCCCCGCCGTGGCGATGGACGCCGGCAAACACTGCGTGGCGCAGCGAGTCGCTGGCCCGATCGACGCCGGGCGTCTTGCCGTACCAGTAGCCGGTGATGCCGGCGTAGCGACAGTCGGGTTGCTCAGCAGCCAGTTGACTGCCCATCACCGATGTCGCGGCCAGCTCTTCGTTGAGACCCGGGGTGTGCACGTACGCCAGGCCGCCGGCGACCTTCTTCGCCGCGTCGGCTTCTTTGTCGAAGCCGGCCAACGGTGATCCGGGGTATCCGGAGACGAAGGCCGCGGTGACCAATCCGTTCTGACGATCCGCGCGCATCTGCTCCAGCGGCAGCCGAGCCAGGGCCTGCACACCGGACAGGAACACCCTGCCCTCGTCGTTCGTGTACCGATCACTCAATCGATAGTCGGCGGCGAATTCGGAAGGGGGCTTCGCTGACATCTTGGCGATATCGGTCACGCCTTCATGCTGCCCTACTTTTCGATGTTGCGTTGGTGAAAGCCCGCTGCGCGTGCCGCAGCCCACGTCATACCGCTGTGCTCGTCGACATCCGCCGGCAGCCCCAGCACACGCTCGGCGACGATGTTGCGTTGCACGTTGCCGGTTCCGCCGCCGATGGTCAGCGCCTGACTGAACATGAATCCGCCGTACCACTTGTCGTCTGTCAGCATCGCCGCGGCCCCGAGAAGATCGCGAGCCGCTGTCATCACGTGTTGGCCGTGTTCATCGGCGAGGACCTTGCGGACGCTCGCCTCGGGACCCGGCTGGTCGCCGCGCAACCGTGCCGACACGGTGCGCAGCCGGATCAGATCGAGCAGAACGTGCTCGGTGCGAACCGAGGCCAACCGTTGACGAATGTGAGGATCGACGATCGGGCCATCGGCCTGCAACGTCTCCAGGACCTGCAACGCCGTCGGTCCCATACCCCACAGCACGCCGCCTGTGGACAACGAGACCCGCTCGTTGCCCAGGGTCACCTTGGCCAACCGCCAGCCGTCGTTGAGGTCGCCGACGAGGTTCTCGGCCGGAACACGGACATCGGTGAAGAAGACCTCGTTGAAGGTCTGGCCACCGGTGATCTCGGTGATCTGACGAATCTCGATGCCCGGGAGGTCCATCGGACAGATCATGTACGAGATGCCTCGGTGCTTCGGCAGATTCGGATCGGTGCGCGCGATGAGAATGCCGTACTTCGCGAATTGAGCGCCGCTCGTCCACGTCTTCTGGCCGTCGACGATGAACTCGTCGCCGTCTCGTCTTGCCCGGGTGCTCAGACTTGCCAGGTCGCTTCCGCTCCCTGGTTCGCTGAACAGTTGGCACCAGAAATCCTCGCCACTGAGCAGCCGCGGGAGGTACCGCTGCTTCTGCGGCTCCGTCCCGGCGTACAGCAGGGTCGGACCCGCCCACCCGATTCCGATCGGATTGTTCGGCCGGCGCACCCCCGCTGCGGCGAGTTCTTCGTCGATGATCACCTGATGGACCGGATCGGCGCCGAGGCCGTACGGGACCGGCCAGTGCGGTGCCACGTAGCCGGCTTCGGCCAGGGTCGCCGGCGTCGGTCGCGGATGTGCGTGCAACCACGCACGAACGGCGACGCGACGCGGGTCGTCATCTGCGGGGAGCTGGAAATCCACAGCGCGACCATAGAGCGATCGTTCACGCTGCCGACGACCCCTATCACTGCGCGGACCACACGAGTACGTTGGCTGTATGCGCTTCGGGTTCGTCGTTCCAGCGGGTGATGCCGCCGACGTCGCCGAGATGGCGTCTGTCGCAGAGGCTGCGGGCTGGGATGGTCTGTTCGTGTGGGAGGCCCTCTACGGCGTCGACGCCTGGGTGTCGCTCGCGGTCGCGGCAACACGGACGACGACACTGCGGCTCGGAACGCTGCTCACGCCAGTGTCGAGGCGCAAGCCGTGGGAGTTGGCCGGGCAGGTCGCGACGCTCGATCGACTGTCGGCGGGCCGGATCACGCTGTCCGTCGGGCTTGGCGCGCTCGACAGCGGATTCGCCGAATTCGGCGAGGTCTGCGACCGGCACACCCGAGCTGAATTGATGGACGAGAGCCTGGAGATCATGACCCGACTGTGGACCGGCAAACCAGCGTCGTTCAGTGGTCGGCACTACACCATCAGGCCGACCGATTTTCCGACCACGACCCACGTCGTGCAACAACCGCATCCGCCCATCTGGTGCGTCGGTGCGCTCGGGTCGACGAAGTCGATGGGGCGCGCGTACCGATGCGACGGCCTCATCCCCCAGGTGGTCGACAACGGTGCTGCCCGCCAGGCAACGCTCGAGGAGTTGATCGACGCGATGCCGGCCATCGCCGAAGCGACAGCTGGACACGCGTACGACATCGTCGTCGAGGGCAGCGTCGACGAGCACTCACCGGCAGCCTGG
>JAYTRT010000759.1:0-2867 GCA_043746045.1 Actinomycetota bacterium
GATCACCGGGTCGTATTCATCGATCTTCATCGCCGCCCCGTTGCTGGCAATGCTCAAGTCCCGTTCACCGAAGTACAGGGCGATCACGACGGCGCGGGCCAAGGGCATGGAACTCGAATTGCTGGTGCTCGGCGGTTCTCCGACGGTGAAGCGCGAGGGTCAGCGCATTCGCGGCGGCCGGGCCACCGAGTCCGCCATCGCCGAGGCGATCCGCGCTCCAACAGCACATGTGACCCCCGATGCGGTGCTGACCCATCCGCCTCGACCCCGGAAGAAGACCCGCCGCTGAAGTTGGGTCGGTAACCTGCGTGTATGGCAGTTGACCCGGACACGATCATCGACACCGATTGGGTTCGCGGCCTGATCCGGGACATCCCCGACTTTCCGAAGCCCGGCGTCGAATTCCGTGACATCACCCCGTTGCTCGGCAACGGTCCGGCGTTCCAACGAGCCGTTTCGGAGCTGGTCCAGCGCTTCGAAGGCCTTGCCGTCGACCGCGTACTCGGCATGGAGGCGCGTGGCTTCATCCTCGCCGCGCCCGTCGCGCTGGCCATCGGTGCCGGCTTTGTCCCGGTCCGCAAGCTCGGCAAGTTGCCATGGGCCGTCGTGCGCGAGGAATACAGCCTCGAATACGGCACCGACAAGCTGGAAATCCACCGTGACGCCATCCATCCGGGCGAGCGGATCCTGATCATCGACGACGTGCTCGCGACGGGTGGTACCGCCGCAGCGACGTGCCGGCTGGTCGAAGCACTCGGTGGTGTCGTTGTCGGGCTCGGTTTCCTGATCGAGATCGACGGTCTGGACGGCCGAGCCAAGCTGGGTGGCCGCCCCGTCGAGAGCCTGGCGGTGTACTGACCGGATGGGCACCGTCGATCGAGTACTGCCGTGGAGACGACAACAACAGGTCACCCACGATGAACTCGCGCCCATCCTCGCCGCGTATCGGAAGCGGCACCCGAAAGCCAGCACGGTCCTGATCACCAAGGCGTTCTCTGTCGCCAGCGATGCACATCGCAATCAGATGCGCAGTAGCGGGGAGGGGTACATCAATCATCCGCTCGCCGTCGCTCGGATCGTTGCCGAGATCGGGCTCGACGAGACGTCGCTGGCCGCTGCTCTGTTGCACGATTCGGTCGAGGACACCGAGATCACGCTGATCGACGTCGAGAAGGATTTCGGAGCCGACGTCGCGGCGATCGTCGACGGCGTCACCAAGCTCGAACGGCTGCAGTTCGATTCGAAGGAAGCGCAGCAGGCCGCGACGATGCGCAAGATGCTCGTCGCGATGGCACGTGACCTTCGCGTGTTGATCATCAAGCTCGCCGACCGGCTGCACAACATGCGCACCATCGCCGGGATGCCGGCCGAGAAGCAGCGCCGTATCGCCCAGGAAACGCTGGACATCTACGCACCACTGGCCCATCGCCTCGGGATGCAGGAGTTGCGCCAACAGCTCGAAGACCTCAGCTTCGCCTCGCTGTATCCAAAGCGGTTCGCCGAGTTGGATCATCTGGTGATGACACGCAGCCCTGGCCGCGATCTGTATCTCGCCAAGGCCTTGGCCGAGGTGCGCGGACGGCTGGCCGATCTCAACATCAACAACGAGATCACCGGTCGGGGCAAGCACATGTGGAGCATCTACGAGAAGATGATCCACAAGAACCGTGACTTCGACGAGATCTTCGACCTCGTCGCGATTCGGGTCATCGTCGATTCCGTGAAGGACTGCTACGCCGCTCTGGGTTGCATCCACGGTCGTTGGAAGCCGGTGCTCGGGCGCTTCAAGGACTACATCGCGATGCCGAAGTTCAACCTCTACCAGAGCTTGCACACGACGGTCATCGGTCCCGATGGCAAGACGATCGAAGTCCAGATCCGGACCCGAGAGATGCATCAGCGCGCCGAATGGGGCGTCGCTGCGCACTGGGCCTACAAAGAAGACGCGCCCACCCAGGACATCGACTGGTTGAACCGGATCATCGACTGGCAGGCCGAGGTCAGCGACCCGAACCAGTTCATGGAGAGCCTGAAGACCGACCTGGAACAAGAAGAGGTGTTCGTCTTCACGCCGAAGGGTCGGGTCGTGACACTGCCGATTCACTCGACAACCGTCGACTTCGCCTACGCAGTGCACACCGAGGTCGGTCACAAATGCATCGGGTCGAAGGTCAACGGGCGCCTCGTCCCGCTCGACCATCGTCTGCGGAGTGGCGACACCTGCGAGATCTTCGTGTCCAAGTTGGAGACGGCGAGTCCTTCGCGAGATTGGCTGACGTTCGTCGAATCGCCCCGGGCGCGGAACAAGATCCGGCAATGGTTCAGCCGTGAACGTCGTGACGACGCCCTGGAATCCGGTCGAGAGGAACTGGCCAAGGAGTTCCGTCGCGAAGCGTTGCCGGTGCAAGGGATGTGGAATTCCGATGTGCTGCTCGGTGAGATCCACACCCACGGCTATTCGGATCTCGAGACGGCTCTGGTTGCAATCGGCGAGAAGCACCTCTCCGCCAGGTCGCTCGTCCAGAAAGTTGCCCGCGAGATCCGCACGGGCGACCAGGAAGAACAGATGTCGGCGACGCCGGTGCTGCGCCAGCGAGGCTTCCAACGCGCTCGATCGAAGGTCGGTATCCACGTCGAGGGTTTGGACGATGTGCTGGTTCGGCTGTCACGCTGCTGTACACCGGTACCGGGTGACGAGATCATGGGTTTCGTCACTCGTGGACGCGGCGTCAGCGTGCACCGCTCCGACTGTGCGAATGCCGTCTCCCTGATCAGCGATCAGGCTTCGCGCTTGATCGACGTCGAATGGGACGGTGAGAATCGAAAGACGGTCTTCCGCGCCGGTGTCGAAGTTGTTGCTCTCGACC
>JAYTRT010000760.1:0-2864 GCA_043746045.1 Actinomycetota bacterium
GACGTCTCGACGAGAAGGATCCACGTGAGCGTGTACAGCCGCAGAAGAGGATCAGCACGTTCCACAGCCACCATTGCGGGCGCGCTCGTCGTGTTCATCGTCGTGTTCATCGTCCTGTTCATCATCGTGCTCGCGTCGATCGCCCGCGACAGCGGAATCGGTCGGATCGCCGCCTTCGTCTCGCTTGGCGCGCTCGCCCTGACGGTCACGTTTCGGGCGACGAGAGCGACGCGTGCCAACCGGATCGCACGTGCAGCCCTCGTGCTCGCAGCGCAAACCGATTCTCTGACCGGCCTCCCCAACCGAGTCCTGTTGTTGGAACGCCTCGACGAAACGCTCCGTCAGTCGTCGGACGAGACGTCGCGAGGTCCGAGTCTGCCAACCCTGTTCTTCATCGATCTCGACCGGTTCAAGCACATCAACGACAGCCTCGGGCATTCGGCCGGCGACCAGGTGCTGCGCATCATCGCCAACCGTCTGCGCGCCGTCGCACCCCAACGGACGACGGTCGCGCGGATCTCCGGCGACGAGTACGTGGTGTTCGATCCACAGTCACCGTCGCTTGCCGAGTCGATGGATCTCGGCAACCGAATGCTGCTGCGCTTTCGCGAGCCGCTGGCGCTCGAGCTCCCTGAATGCGAGATCGTCGTCACCGCCAGCATCGGCGTCGCCCGCATCGGCGCAGAGGCGCCGCGTGATGGTGACCTACTGCTCCGGCATGCGGACACAGCGATGTACCAGGCCAAGGATTCAGGTCGGAACTGCGTTGCCCTGTTCGACGAAGGCAAGAACGAACGCGCGTCTCATCGATTGTCCGTCGAGACAGCGCTGTTCCGTGCCATGGAGCGCGACGAGCTGCGTCTGCACTACCAGCCGATCCTGGAGACCACGACCGGTGAGGTGACCGGATTCGAAGCCCTGATGCGCTGGCAGCAGGCCGACGGAACCGTGGTCTCACCAGCCGAGTTCATTCCGATCGCCGAAGAGACGGGAACGATCGTGGCGATGGGGGCATGGGCACTCGTCGAGGCAATGACGCAGTTGCGGACGTGGATCGACGGTGACGTCTGCTCACCGAAGACGAACATGTCGGTCAACGTCTCACCCCGTCAACTCGCCGATCCGACCTTCTCGAACGTGGTCAACGAAGCGCTGATGCATGCCCGTTTGTCACCGAGCCTGCTGTGGTTGGAAGTCACCGAAGGCATCATGATCTCGGAACCGGACGTCGCCCTCGCCACACTGCGGCGGCTCCGGTCGCTGGGCGTGCGGATCGCGATCGACGATTTCGGCACGGGTTACTCATCTCTGTCGTCGCTCCAGCAGTTCCCGCTGCAGCGGATCAAGATCGATCGCGCATTCGTCCAGGGCGTCGCCCACAACACGAACGACCGCTCGCTCGTGCGAACCATCATCGCGATGGGTGCCTCGCTGGGGCTGGACATGGTGGCGGATGGCGTCGAAACCGTCGCTCAGATGGAGGTTCTCGGCGCGCTCGGGTGCACCAAGGCCCAGGGATACCTGATCAGTCGGCCGATTCCGCCCGACGCGATGCGCGACACCGTCGCGGCACTCGAACGGATGGGTCGCTGGCCGACCACCGAAACAGCGGCCGAATACGCGAACGCGACGGTCTGGTCGCCGTGACCCCGCCGGCCCGGATGCGTCGGTCAGCCCGGGTGGTCAGTGCAATCCGGGGTGCGCTGCGAGCGCGTCGAGCGCCTCCGGATTGGCGATCGAGTCACGATTGCGCACCACTCGACCGTTGACCGCATCGGCCACGGCGAGTTCGACGAGCTTGCCGCTGAACGTGCGTGGCAGGTCGGCAACAGCGACGATCACGCCGGGAACGTGTCTCGGGCTCAGCGCAGAACGGATCCTCGTCTTGATCGACGACACCAACGCGTCGTCCAGCACCGTCTCGTCAGCCAATCTGACCGCGAGGACGATGCGCACATCGCTGTCGACCTGCTGGGCGAATGCGATCGATTCGGTGACTTCGGGCATTGCCTCGACGACGCGATAGATGTCCGCCGTGCCGATCCGTACCCCACCGGGATTGAGCGTCGCGTCGGATCGACCGTGGATGATCACGCCGCCGTTGGCGGTCCACGAAGCGAAATCGCCGTGCGCCCACACGCCGGGGAACCGTTCGTAATACGTGGCCTGGTACTTGCGTCCGCTCGCACCGAACGGCTCGTCCCCCCAGAACCCGAGTGGCTGCGACGGGAACGGCTGCGAACAGACGAGCTCACCCGCCACACCCGGCTCCGTGATCGGTCGGCCCGATTCGTCGAAGAACTGGACGGCCATCCCCAGCGCAGGCGCCTGGATCTCGCCGGAGTGGACCGGCATCGTCGGAACCCCGCCGACGAAGCAACCGCACAAGTCCGTGCCGCCGGAGATCGAGGCGAGGTGCACATCAGCCTTGATCGACCGATAGACGTATTCGAATCCACGCGGTGACAGAGGGGATCCCGTCGAACAGATCGTGCGCAGTGCACCAAGGTCGTGTGCCGCACCGATCTCCAGTTCGTCGGTCGCCAGACTGTCGATGAACTTCGCTGAGATTCCCAGCAGGCTGATGTCCTCGGCGGCCGCGATTTCGAACAGGTGGTGTTTGGTGGGGTGCATCGGCGAACCGTCGTACACGACAACCGTTGCTCCCGTGGCAAGGAACGACGCCAGCCAGTTCCACATCATCCAACCCGTTGTCGTGTAGTAGGTGACCACATCGCCGGCACGGATGTCGCAGTTGAGGCGCTGCTCTTTGACGTGCATCAGCAGCACACCGCCGGCGCGATGGACGATGCACTTCGGCTGACCGGTGGTGCCCGAACTGAACAGCACGTACCAGGGATGGT
>JAYTRT010000761.1:0-8936 GCA_043746045.1 Actinomycetota bacterium
AGCACTGCAGCCGACACCATCGGTACGACGAGCAGCGGACTGGACGCGTGCCAGGTGACCCAGTAGTCGAGGAATCCGATTCCGATCCCGGCCAGCGCGATGGTCAACAGGTTCTGCATCCGACCGATGACCAGTGCGGCCATCGCGAACAAGAGGTTGGTCACGTCGAACGCGCTCCCGACCGGGAAGCCGAGGATGCCCGCCCGCATGTAGAGCGCGATGAACGACAGTGCCGCAGCCAACGCCCAGACGACCGTGCTCAACCGGGCGACAGGAATGCCGAGCATGTTCGCCCGGTCGCCCCGTTCGGCAGCTGCTCTCACGGCAACGCCGGTGCGCGTGCGGTTGAGGAAGATCGCGACCAGGAGCATCACGATCGGCGCAACGATCAACGCGGTGAAGTCGTTGCCGAGCAGTCGGAGTGGACCGAGATCCCACTTCCACGACAGCACCTGCGGGAGCCGCTCGGAGGCCGCGTTCCGACCCCACCAACGGGGCACGAGGATGCCGAGGACCGTCAGCAGTTGGCTGATTCCGAGGGTGGCAACGGTCAACACCAGACGCGACGCATTGCGGAAGCGGCGAACGAAGACGAGCTCGACGACGGCACCGAGAACGACGGCCAGGACGAGACCGACGATGAAACCGATCACGTACGGCCAGTGGCTGAAGACCACCAGGGCAACGGCGAACGAGGTCGGGACCGATCCGAGATCGGCTTGGGCGAAGTTGAGCACGCGGTTGGCGCGGTAGACGAGCGCGAGTCCGAGCGCGAGCAGCGCGGTCAACATCCCGAGCACCAGCGCACGGATCGCCGCGCCGTATGGCAACGGGTACATACGGAACAGGATCACGAGCGCGACAACGGCGACCAGGACGGACGCGACCTGCCGGGCGCGCCGGTACTGCTCGGACCCCCACGGCCGATCGATGATCCCCATTCACACGTGAACGTAGCCGCGTTTGCGATACCTCGTTGACTCGAAGATGCGCTGTACGGTGAGGCGGGTGGCCGCGACCGCGAGTTCCCCCAGCGTGTCGATCAGATCATCCTGGATGGAATGGAAACTGATTCGGGGCATTTGCCTTAAATCGCGGGTGTTCGACTTCGTCGTCAACGGAATCGACGGCTTCATCCGCCACAAGACGAAGCGCCACGCAGCACTCCTCGCCCACTACGGGTTTGTTTCCGTTTTCCCGCTGCTCGTGGTGATGACGACCATCCTCGGCTACACGCTCGAGAACGAACCGAAGTTCCGCAACGACATCGTCAATTCGGTGTTGGCGCGACTTCCCTTCATCGGCGAGCAGATCCGGTCGGATCCGACCAAACTGCACGGCAACGCGTTCGTTCTGATCTTCGGCCTGGCGACGACCTTGTGGGCCGGAACTCGTGCGTTCATCGCAGCGCAGAACGGCCTGAACGACATCTGGGAGATTCCCGACGATCAACGCCCGAACTTCTTCCAGCTCCGCAAGAAGGCGGTCCTCGGCATCGCCGTTGTGGGGATTGCTCAGATCGCGTCGGCCACGGTGACGAGCATCGTCGGCGTCAGTGGCGTGTCATGGCTGAACCGGGTCCTCCTCGTGATCGCCGCGATCGCGATCAACATCGGCGTGTTGCTCGCCGCCTACAACGTGCTCACGGCACGAGATCTCACGCTGCGGCAGATGCTGCCTGGAGCGATCCTCGCCGGCCTCGGCTTCTCGGTGCTGCAACTCATCGGCACCATCGTGGTCCAACGCGCGATCCGAACTGCCACGCCGGTCTACGGAAACTTTGCCACGGTCATCGCTCTGCTGACATGGCTCAGCCTGCACGGCATCATCGCCCTGTTCGGGGCCGAGGCGAACGCCGCCCTCGATCGCCGACACCACATCGGAGAAACCGGATGAGCAACTGGACCGTTCCTGTCATCGACGTCACCGATTGGGCAGACGGTGACGCTGCCCGACGCGCATCCATCGCCCGAGACGTGGATGCGGCGTGCAGCGGCATCGGTTTCTTCCAGATCGTGGGTCACGGTGTACCCGACGCATCGATCGTCGCCGTCCTGGACGAAATCGACTCGTTCTTCCACCTGCCCGGCGCAACGAAAGCCGAGATCGCGCCGGCGTCGAGTGCGATCAATCGTGGCTTCCTCGCGATCGGCAGCGAATCGCTGAGCTACACCGTCGGTGTCGACGCGCCAGCAGACCTTCGCGAGGCCTTTGTCATCGGTCGCGATGACATGCCGGATGACGCTGCCCACCGCGCCGATCCGTACAACGTCTTCGCCCCGAACCTGTGGCCCGCCCTGCCGATCGGTCTGCGGCCGGCGATGGTGGCGTACTTCGAGGAGGTCGCGAGCCTGTCGCGGATGGTCGTCGACATCTACGCCATCGCGCTCGGTCTCCCGCTCGAGTTCTTTCGGCAGCACCTCACGCATTCGACAGAGACACTGCGCATCAACTACTACGAGAGGCTCGCTCCGCAGGCGCCGGTGGTCGACGGTCAGCAGCGCCTCGGCGCACACACGGATTACGGCATCACCACCGTGCTCTACGCCGACCGGGTGCCCGGTCTGCAACTCCTCGACGTCGAGGGAGAGTGGCACGACGTGATCGCCGAGCCGGGTGCGTTCATCGTCAACCTCGGTGACCTGTTGGCCCAATGGACGAACGATCGATGGCGGTCGACGGTGCACCGTGTGGTGTCGAACGACGATCGGAACGCTCCCGGAACACGCCGCCGGTCATTGGCGTTCTTCCTCGACGGCAACTACGACTCCGTCATCGAATGCCTCCCGACGTGCTGTGACGAAAATCATCCCCCCAGGTACGCCACCATCACCGCCGGAGCCCATCTTGCCGAGAAGTTGAGAGGCGCCCGCACACTGACGAAAGTGGACACCATGGACACCGTCGGCGATCGAATCGATGCTGTGCGCCGTGTGTGACGAGCGCATCGTTTTTCGCTGCCGAAGTCAGCGGTTCTGATTGACGCGGCAGCTGCAACTGACTGTTGTGTCAATGAGTAGTTACGGGGGAATGTGATGTCTATGGTGTCCAACTCGTGACGCACAACATCACTCATTCCCCCGCGCTGCCGTCGACCGCCAAGATCGACGCGTTCCTGCGCGACACCGCGGCCGCCACTCCATTCGTCGTCATCGACGTCGACATGGTTGCCGAGCGCTATGACCAACTCGTCGATGCGATTCCTTCTGCTCGCGTGTACTACGCGGTCAAGGCCAACCCCGGCCTGCCGATCCTGCGCCGACTCGTCGATCTGGGTTCGGCCTTCGACGTCGCCAGCCCGGCCGAGATCGACATGTGTCTGGCGGCGGGAGCCGACCCCCAGCACATCTCGTACGGCAACACGATCAAGAAGACACGCGACGTCGCCTATGCCGTCACCATGGGCGTCACCCGGTTCACGGTCGACTGCGAGCCCGAGCTCCGCAAGGTGGCCGCAGCGGCCCCGGGCGGTTCCGTGTGCGTCCGTCTGCGTCACGACTGCGGTGGAGCCGATTGGCCACTGTCGCGCAAGTTCGGATGCGACCCGAGTGAGGTCGAGAACCTGCTCGTCATGGCGACCGAACTCGGAATGGAATGTGGCGTGTCGTTCCACGTCGGTTCGCAACAGCGCGACCTCGCGGCCTGGAACGAATCGCTCGAAGTCGTCGCCAGCCTGATCCGCTGTGCCCGCGCCCGCGGTGCGAACCCGACGTTCATCAACCTCGGCGGGGGCTTCCCCGGCACGTATCGCGAGGGCGCGCCAGGCATCGACGCATACGGCCACGCCGTGCGCACAGCACTCGCGACGTGGTTCCCCGATTCCGAAGGCCCCGCCGCGACGATGCAGGTGATGGTCGAGCCAGGGCGATACATGGTCGCCGACGCCGGTGTCCTGCGTACCGAAGTCGTGCTCGTCTCACGCCGGTCGCCCCTCGACACCGAGCGCTGGGTGTACGTCGACTGCGGCAAGTTCCACGGCTTGGCCGAGACGATGGACGAGGCCATCCGGTACCGCCTGCGCACCCACCATGACGGCGGCCCGACGGGACCCGTCGCGATCGCCGGACCGACCTGTGATTCGGCCGACGTGCTGTACGAGAAGAGCGCGTACGAGCTTCCGCTGGCTCTCGCCGAAGGGGACATGCTGGACATCCTCTCTGCCGGTGCCTACACGACCACCTACAGCTCAGTTGGATTCAACGGCTTCGCGCCGCTGCAAGAACACTTCGTCTGATGTCCGCTGACCGTCCGGTCGCAGCAGAACCCAAAACGGACGTCGCCCTGCACCTGTTGCACAAGGCCGAGGACCTGATCCACTACCTCGTCGCTCTGGCGATGGTCGGTCTTGCCGGTTACGTGTTGTTCCGGTCGGTCGTCGACTTCACCAGCAAGAACACGTACTCCGGTCGTGTCATCGGTGGTATCAACGGAGTGCTGTTCGTCGTGATCGTGCTCGAATTGCTGACAACGGTCCTCGCCCACTTCCACGACGAAGGTTTCCAGCTGGCGCCGTTCCTGATCATCGGCGGCATCTCGGCGGTCCGTCACATCCTGACCATCGGCGCCCAGGAATCACTCGGCGAAGAAAGCAACCAGCAAGCCTTCAACCACGCTCAGATCGGTCTGGGCGTCAACGCCGGAGTCACCGTCGCGATGGTCATCGCGCTGGTGCTGGTCCGCCGGTTCAAGGCAGACACACCGACCGAGAGCTGAGCTGTAGCGAATCCCGTCGGCGCTGTGCGAACAGCCGCACCGGCTCGAGCTCGGCAGACCCAGGTGCATGACCGGTCGGCGGCGGCGGCGGGTGTTGTGCGTGAAAAGACATTCGAAGTCATCGGGTCGACGGTTTTCGGTTTGCGCGAGAAACGTCGGAAATCGCCCTCATCGTGACTCCTGTCACCGGTCCGGTTGCTCGCCGGCGTCGAATTCTGACGCGGCCAGATAGGTTCGCCACACAGAAGGGAAGCTGCCTCATGCACACGACCAATCTGTCCACAACCGGGCCTCGCGGCGGATTCGACCGTATCGAGATCATGGGGCTCCGGGTGATGACGCTCGTCGGTGTTCTCACCCACGAGCGAGAGTTTGCTCAGCCGCTCGAGTTCGACATCATCCTCGAGGGCGACTTGCGCGATGCCGGATCCAGCGATGACCTCGCCGACACCGCGCACTACGGTCTCGTCGCCGAGCGGGCTGCGGCAATCGCGCGCGAGACCAAGGACGAACTGCTCGAACGACTGGTGCACCGGATCGCCGACGATGCGCTCACCTTCGACCGGGTGGAAGCAGTCGAGGTCGTCGTCCGCAAGCTCCGGCCCCCGATCGCCGAGGACCTGCAGTACACCGCCGTTCGCATCCGCCGCACGCGTGCCGATCTGCAGATCCCGCCACGCACGAGCCACCGCGCCATCGTCGCACTCGGCAGCAACCTCGGCGACCGTGTCGGTTTTCTGAAGTTGGCGGTCGAAGAGCTCGGCAGTGGCATCATTGCCCAATCGCAGGTCTTCGAGACCGCGCCGATCGGCGGCCCCGACGACCAGGGCGCCTATCTGAACATGGCGGTCGCCGTCGAAACGTCGCTCGACCCGTTCGCGATGCTGCGCCGCTGCCAACGGATCGAATCGCTGGCGTTACGCCAACGCATCGTTCACTGGGGACCGCGCACCCTCGACGTCGATCTGCTGTTCTTCGACGACATCACGATCGGCAGCCCCGAGCTGACCATTCCCCACCCGCGTTATGCCGAGCGCCGATTCGTGCTCGCCCCGCTCGCCGAGGTAGCCCCCGAATTGTGCCCGGTCGATTGGGACAGCACGCTGCCGCCGGATCAGATCTCGCCCCTCGGGCCATTGGCCGAGCTGTACTGATCGCCGCCGCGATGAAGCGTTTCAACGCCCCGCTCGCTGACGGCCGGCCCTCAGGCGAACAGCGTGCGCTCGAGGGCACGGACCTTGCCGGGATAGTGAACCCGCCCGTACTCGGGCTGCTGGCGAACGACGATCTCCATCAGCTCCCAGTGCTGCTGAGTGTCCTTCCACGGCAGGGCGATGTAGAGCGGCAGACCCCACCGTCGCAGTTCGGAGAGATTGCTGTAGACGATCTTCTGATAGACGTAGCGGTCCTCCCACGCCCAGTTGCTGGGCGCGAATCCGGTCCCCGGATCGATCAGGCAACGATGTCGCATTCCGAACCGGTCAGCATCGGCGAGGCGGGCATCGAAGAACTCGATCAGCGTCGCCACAGGGTCGGCGGTGACGTGCTGCATCTCGCGCGGGTTCGGTCCGGACAGGAACGGCAGCACGATCGGCACGTCGAACTCGGCGGCGACAGCCCACATCTCGTCGCTCTGCATTCCGTCGGCCGCGTTCAACAACGTGGCCCCGGACTCGAGTGCACGACGAGCCACCTGCGGGCGCCACGTGTCGACGCTCAGTGGAACGCCCAGCGTCGCGAGCGCTGGGACGATATCGGACAAACGGGCCCACTCGGTCTCCCAGCCGACCACTGTCGCCGCGTCGGTGCTGCCCTGACCGCCGAGGTCGATGCCGTTCGCCCCTTCGGCCAGCATCTTTCGTGCTCGGGCCAGTGCCGTCGGAACGTCGGAGACGATCGAGTCGGCGTTCAGCGAGTCGGGCGAAGCGTTGACCACGGCGAACAGTTCCACAACGGACGAGGTTATTCGTCATGAGCGCATCTACCCTCAGCCATGTGAGTGCAATCCGCACCTTCGATGCCTCGTCGTTCTCGATGGACGACGCCCTCGCAGCGAAGGCCGGGCGAACCGTCAGCGTCTGCATCCCGTGCAAGAACGAGGCAGCGACGATCGGCGCGCTGGTGCAGATGCTGCGCACCGAGCTGGTCGACCGCGTCGGCCTGGTCGACGAACTGATCGTGCTCGACGACAACTCCACCGACGCCACCGCCGCGATCGCAGCCGCCCACGGTGCCCGGGTGATCTCCGTCAACGTCGTCAACGACGTGTACGGCCCCGGTCTCGGTAAGGGCAATGCACTGTGGGCCACACTCGCGGTCAGCTCCGGCGACTTCATCGTGTGGTGCGACGGCGACGTCACAACCGTCGAGCCGAGTTGGGTGCTGGGCTTGCTGATGCCATTGCTGACGGCCGAGGACGTCTCGCTGGTCAAGGCGACCTATCACCGCCCGACCGAGCACGGTGGCGGCGGACGGACCACCGAGCTCGTGGCCCGCCCTCTGCTCAGTCTGTTCCTGCCGGAATTGACCGGACTGCACCAGCCACTGAGCGGCGAGTTCGCCGGCCGCCGCACCACGATGGAGCAGATCCCGTTCGTGCAGGGTTGGGGTGTGGAGATCGCAATGCTGGCCGACGTTGCCGAGCGCTTCGGCCCGTCGGCGATTGCCCAGGTCGATGTCGGTGAGCGACTGCATCGCCATCAGACGCTGGAACGGCTCGGCGTGCAAGCCGCTGAAGTTCTGGCGACACTGCTGAGCCGGGTCGGCGCCGACAAAGCGTTCGCCAGCGATCAGCTCGCCCTGCTCCGACCGAACGGATCCGCCGAGGCTCTGAACCTCGACGAGCGCCCGCCGATGCGCTCCGTTCGCTGACCGCTGTGAAGGCCGATCTCGGGACCATCGCCGGACGCGTGCGGTCTGGCGGGATGTCGGCCGTCGAAGTCGTCGGCGCTGCGCTCACCGCGATCCGCGAGGGGAACCCGACGCTGAATGCGTTCGTGGTTGTCGACGAGGAGCGAGCGATGTCCGACGCCGCCGCCGTCGACCGACGCATCGCGTCCGGTGATGCCGAGCTCGTCCTGGCCGGAGTTCCGCTTGCGGTCAAGGACACAGAGCACGCGACCGGCTACGCGACCACGTTCGGTTCGCGGATCTGGGCCGACGGTCCGGTCGCCACTCACGATTCTGTGTTGGTCGCCCGCCTTCGCGCCGCTGGGTGCGTGGTGGTCGGCAAGACCAACACACCCGAATTGGCTGCGAAGGGAACGACCGACAACCCGTTGTTCGGAGCGACCGGCAACCCGTACGACGCGGTTCGCACGGCGGGGGGCTCGTCGGGTGGTTCGGCAGCCGCCGTTGCATCCGGAATGGTCCCGCTCGCCACGGCATCCGACGGTGGCGGGTCGATCCGGATCCCCGCGTCGGCCTGCGGGATACCGGGGTTCAAGCCGTCGCTCGGCCGCATTCCCGACGGCGGCCCGACGCCAGTCGATTGGCAGAACCTGACCAGTCGCGGCGTGCTGACCCGCACCGTCGACGAGCTGCTGACGGTCCTCGACGTCGTCGTCGGCGCCGAACCGACCGATCTTCGCTCGCTACCGACACCGCCCGTTGCGTGGAGCATCGCTGTTGCCCGCCAGCAGATGCCCACGCGCGTCGGATGGAGCCCGACGCTCGGTTACGCCCACAACGATCCGCAGATCGAGCGAACCTGTCTGGACGCGGTCGAGCGACTGGCCGACGGTGGCGTGGAGATCGTCGAACTGCCGACGGTGTTCGCGAGCGATCCGATCTGGACGTGGGTCACACTCGTCGCCAGCTACCTCCGTCGGTCGGTCGGCGATCGCGACCAGAATCTGATGGACCCAGCGGTGCGCGCGTACCTGGCGATTGCCGACACGCTGACAGCGCAGCAACTGATCGACGCCGAAGACGAATGTCATCGTCTCAATCTCGCCCTGGTGCACACGTTCCAGTCGTGCGACCTGTTGCTGACCCCGACCCTCGCCCAGTCACCGCCGCTGATCGTGGCTCCCGCTGATCCGGGCAACGCTGATCCGGGTAACGCTGATCCGGGCGACGAGGCGTTCGTACGTTCCACCTATCCGTTCAACCTGACCCGCTCACCCGCGGGGACGATGCCGGTCGGATTCGACGAGATCGGCACGCCCATCGGTCTACAGATTGTCGGCCCGCAGCACGGCGACGTCGCCGTGCTGCATCTG
>JAYTRT010000762.1:0-2861 GCA_043746045.1 Actinomycetota bacterium
CCAG
The DNA here is from genome assembly GCA_043746045.1 of Actinomycetota bacterium. Classification (GTDB taxonomy): domain Bacteria; phylum Actinomycetota; class Acidimicrobiia; order Acidimicrobiales; family Ilumatobacteraceae; genus WLMZ01. The sequence goes on from JAYTRT010000762.1 coordinate 5, forward strand.
TTGTTCGAACACGCTGTGCACGAATGTGCCGAAGCGTGCTCCACCGACGACATCGGCGAGGTGCGCAACCGGACCGATGCCGAGTCGCAGCTGAGCTGTCGAAAAGGCATCATCGACCCGTGCGAATTCATCGAATGTCTCGGCAGGCTCGTCGAGGCCGCCGCGGCTGAGGTCGGGCGCTTCAGAACCCTCGGCCTCGATGACGCTGCCCATCCGACTGAACGACCATTTCTGCCAGCGGCGGTCGATGATCGGTCGTCGGCCGCGCGATGGTGCCACGGTGAGCGGCGACGCGATCGATGTCGGACGGCCACCCCAGACCGCCGGTTCGATGCGCGCCGGGATCGACGTCGCGCTGATGCCACCCCCGCTGAACTGAGCAACTGCGTGCAGCTGGACGATCGTCGCGTGGTCGTCCAGGTCCTGGAACGCCGGCTTGGCGATGTTGAATCCCTTGCCCCTCGCTTTCGCCGTGAGCACCGGTTTGGTGTTCTGCACCTCGGCACCGAGGAACCGGTCGACCAGCACGCGCCCGAGGGCCGACGTGTTCGCGCCCTTGGTGGAGGCCCACCAGATCTCGACCCGGTTCATCGCCCTGGTCAAGGCGACGTACAGAAGACGCAGTTCGTCACCCTCCACGTCGAGGCCCGCCAGGTGTCGGCGCATCTCCTGATTGCGACGCGTCGTCTCGTCACCAGGAACCTCGGGCCCGTCGTCCCACGCCACCTTCGATGCGAAGTCGATCGTACGCTTCCCGCCCGACCCGGTGTAGGAGTAGGGAGTGTTGAGGTTGGCGCGAGGTTTGAAACCGAACGGGACCAGCACGATGGGATACTCCAATCCCTTTGCCGAATGGATCGTCGTGATCTGAACGGCGAGTGCGTCGGAATCGATCCGCCGCATCGCGGCTTCGTTCCGGTCATCCGAATCGGCGATCAGGTCGTCGAGCACGCGCAACACCTGGGCCGGATCGGATGACCTGTTCTGCAGAGCATCAGCGAGGAGTTCGCTGATGTGATCGAGGTCGGTGAGGTGCCGCTCGCCGCCCTCTCGACCGAGAACCCGAAGCACCACATCGCCAGACTTGAGTTCGTCGTAGAAGGCACTGACGCCGACGGATCGAAGGCGGTCACCGAGATCGGCGGCACGTACCTGCAGCGCGGACAGCAGTGAGTCGTCGTCGACCAGCGCGGCAACGTCGGTGCCGAGAAACCAACCGAGCGCGACAGCGCGGACGACCGCAACTTGGTGCGGTTGGGCCAGGGCAGCGAGGAGCAGCCGCCACTGAGTGGCCGCCGGGGTGACGAGCACGGATCCGGTGCGTGTGCGAACGGCGGGCAGACGCGCCCGACGAAGTGCTTCGGCGACGTTGTTCGCCTCGGCGTGGGACGGTACGAGAACAGCGATGTCGCCCGGGCGAATCCGACGGGCACCGTTGTTGTCGAGATGGCCGTTGTCGAGGAGATCGATGATGCGTTGGACGAGGTCGGCCAACACCAGCGAGCGGACGGCCGGCATCGCCATCTCCTTGGTCACCTTGGTGCGCAGTTCGTCGTCGATCGGCACGATTCGGAGGTGTACCGCGGCACCCGGTGCGATCTGGTGGTCGTGGTGGAACGCAGTCATCGGCGCTCCGGGGCGGGAGCGCACAGCGACAAACGGAATGCGCGGGTCACCCAACGTTGCGCCATCGAACACTGTTGCGAGGCCCTTCAACACGGCCTGGTCGGAGCGGAAGTTCACAGCGAGACCCAACTTCTCGACGGGTGTGCCGACCGACTCGACGGCGTCGAGGTAGGCGAACACGTCGGCGCCCCGGAACCGGTAGATCGCCTGTTTCGGATCGCCCACGGTGATCAGCGTGCGTGTCGAGAACGCACGATCGAAGACGTCCCATTGGAGTCGATCCGTGTCCTGGAACTCGTCGACGAGAACGACGGAGTATCGCTGCGCCAACTGGTTCGCCACCGCGACGCCGTGGCGTTCGTCGGTGAGCGCTGCGTGCAGTCCGGAGATCAACGTGTCGTAGCCGATTTCGCCGCGTGCGTTCTGGCGTTGGACCACGGTGTCGCGTGCATGCACTGTCAACTCGACCCAACGCCGCGACAGCGCATCGGCGCTGTCGTCCGGACCGACCGGCGGCGCGATGAGCACCCCCGGATTGTTCATCAGTGCGCCGACGGCCCTGATCAATTCGGACTCGGCCTGGGCCGGATTGGTCACCTTGCTCCAGCCGGACGGCGAGTTCAGCAGAGTCGGCTCGTCCGCCAGAGCGGTGATGATGGTGTCACGACAGACTTCGGCAACGACGTCGTTGATGCTGTCGACGAGCACCGCATCAGGATTGTTCCCGGAACGTACTCCGAGCTGCGACAGACTCTGTTGGCAGAACCCGTGGATGGTCGTGATGGTCAATTCGTCGAACCGGCTGATCGCGTCACCGATCCGTCGCCGGCGGTCGGCAAGTTCGACCGCCGGGTCGCGGCCGTTGGCGCCGGACGTGTCGAACAGGGTGGACATCCACGGCTGATCGGTGGGAACGACACCGGCGACGAAGGCTCTGGCAGCGAGATCCAACCCGGCTCGCGCGCGTTCGCGCAGTTCGTTTGCCGCAGCGCGAGTGAACGTGACGACGAGGAACTGGTCGGCGGGGACGGCTGCCTCGGCGATGTATCGCACGATCAATCCCGTCAGCGAATAGGTCTTGCCGGTTCCTGCGCTGGCTTCCAGGACCGTTCTGCCGTTCGGCAACGGACCAGCGAGATCGAACTCCTTCATTTCGGAGCTCCGACGAACGAGGCGTACGCAGACCAGAAGTACAGGGCGAGGGCATGGGCCCGTCCACCGCCCGTGCAAG
>JAYTRT010000763.1:0-2844 GCA_043746045.1 Actinomycetota bacterium
CGCGCGTCAACAACTCTCCACACCGACGCGGCCTCCGTGCCCGCCTGGGACCGTGCCGCAGCAGAGACGCTCAGCGCGCTGCTCCGCGCAGGCCGAACGTCACCGCCCGGCAGCACCGCGAGCGGTGTCCGAGGTCAGAACCGTTGCAGATGCCGAGTAATGCCGTGGCCGTGGATGCGCGACCGTAGTGGCACTTCCGGTGCCGGCCGAATCGCTGGCCGAGCCGGCACCTGTGATCGTCAGCGCCTCGGCTCTCCCGGTGAAGCCTTGACCGGGCAGCAATTGACCATTGCGGTGATGTGGCTGGCGAGCCTTCTCGGCGGCTGCTCGTCATCAACCACACAGGGAACGAGCTCACTGCCGAGCGGCGGCCATGTGGGACTGCCCACTGATGGTTATTCGACCGCTGTCAGCGATTGGCATCCGGACGTTCCGAACCGCGACATACCGGCACGTGGGGGACGCAACGTCACGCGCACAAAACGCAAGCGATAGCGATCGTTCTCGCGGACGCTGTGCACATGGCCACACCCGGTGTAGCGGATCGCGCACGGTTGAAATTGCTGCTCGACACCCTGTGCGGTTTGCCACAGCCAGTGTGGGCGACCTCACTCGAACTGACACGGTGAGCGCCAGGACGGCGCCTCGGCGTGCCCCATACCGCCGGAGACCCGGCGAGCAACCGACCAGTCAGACCTTGGAGATTCATCACGCAGAGCGCTCACCTCGACGACGGATCTGTTGGCCACGAGTGGGCACTTTCTGCTGGCCACCGACACAGGGTCTCGCTCCCGGGCAGACACTGCTCGCCAACCCGAACGAAGTTGAATCAGTCAAATCGATCTTCCAGGGGAACGCGCCGGGACGGGTCGCGACAGTTGTCCCAGCGCTCATGCTGCAAGGAATGAATGACACGACGATTCCAGCCGAGACCATTAAAAATCCTCGCCGACCGGATGTGTGCCCTCGGCCAAGTCGTCGAACGGATGACCTACGCCGGCCAGGACCATGCGACCATCCGACGCTGTCACCGTAGACGTCGATCGATGGATCAACGACAGGTTCGCTGGGGCTCACCCACCAACGTCGTGATCATGACCTCGGTCGGTGGATCGAGGTTAAGTGATCTCTTTTTGTGTCGATAGAGAACACGGACATTTTTGGAGTACGTGCGGCACAACATCGAGCGTGGAAACAGCGGACTGATGCAGTCGGGGTTTGAGGAAGACGATGGAACGGGAGGAAGGGTCGGCATGACGCTCTGGGCCGATGAGGCACTGCCCGGCGTTCCAGCGCGCGGCGCTTCCGCAGATGACGATGGTGCGTTCGCCGCAGATGTCCGCGCAGCACTGGTTGCTGGCGATATGTCTGTTGCGTATCAACCAGTCGTGGAGCTGGTGTCTGGGCGGCTCGAGAAGGTGGAGGCCCTCGCCCGCTGGGCTCACCCGGCCCGAGGTTCGATATCGCCGGGCGAGTTCATCGCCCGATCGGAGCAGACCGGCGTGATCGAGGAGCTGGGAGCGTGGATCCTCGAGCGTGCGTGCTCCGACATCGTTGCCCTGCGCGATCACGGCATTGACATTGATCTGAACGTGAACTTTTCTGTGGTTCAGCTTCGGGATCCAGCGATCGCCGAACGAACTGCCGAGATCCTTGCACGCTGCGGGTTCGCCCCGGATCGACTCTCGATCGAACTCACCGAAAGCGTGTTCTCGGACGACCGAACAACGGGCCGGCTGATGCAATTGCATGATCTCGGGGTGCATCTCGTGATCGATGACTTCGGTGCCGGTTTTTCCAACTTCGAGTACATCAGGCGGCTCCCGATCAGCGGACTCAAGCTTGATCGTAGCTTCGTCGCCGGCCTCGGCGTCAACGGTGGTGAGAGCGCGATCTTTCGTTCGATCACCGATCTCGGCCGAGAGCTCGACATTCAGATCGTGGTCGGAGGCGTCGAGAGCGAGTCACAGCGGAGCCAGTTGCTGGGCTACAACTGTCGGCTCGCGCAGGGATGGCTGTTCGCACCCGCGCTTCGTCCGGATCAGCTCGTCGCCCAATTCGGCCCGACAGCCACTGGGACCATGCACCCCGACCCCGCTCGCCCGGTGGGCGGGGTGGAGCGCGTTGCTGCGCGTCGAGTCTGAAAGGTGTTGGACACTGCACCCGAGACGGTGTTCGACGCGCTGTTTTCGAGCCCACGCTGTCAGCACACCATTCAGGAAATACCAGGTCCCCCGGTATGCCGAACCGAAGAGTGATGACAGCGTCGAGCGCAGAACGAATGCTCGGGCTCGTTCATTGATGGGGCGCCCGAAACCGCGGGTCTCGTCACCGAAGGATCCGCACGGATGTAGCGGTGATCAGAATCGCCACCGTGTTGCGCCACCCGGCTCGACGGTCAACACAGCGGTCGCATTGCGTGTCGCGACCCGGTAGACGTTCCATGGCGGCGGGCCAGCGGATGGCGCACTGAAGGGCGCCGTCAAGGCGATACCGGTGTCGTCGACCTCTGCCGGCCATCCGCCGTCGGCCCATTGTGCAGCCAGCACGGCGACCGTGTCGGGATCGGTGACGAGCTCGGCGCGACCCTCGACGACGAGATCGAAGTCCGACGTCGCCACGCTCAGCGTGCAGCGCGGATCACGCTCGATGTTGCGGCCCTTTCTTGATGTGCGACCGGTCTCGAACCAGAACGCATCGTCGGACCAGATGGCGCCGATGCCGGTGACGTGCGGGCTGCCGTCGGCGTCGATCGTTGCCAGCCAGCAGGTGTGCCGATCTGGCCCACCGGCGCCGGGGGCCTGGTCCAGGCCGTTGTCGAGGCGCCCCCGCACGGTGCTCCAG
>JAYTRT010000764.1:0-8878 GCA_043746045.1 Actinomycetota bacterium
CACGAAAGCGAGGAACAAGATCAGCGCGGCGCTGGTCACGAGACGACCGGTGCGGGCGATGCCTTCGATGACGGCCGCGTCAGTGTCGCCGAGCCGGTCGTACTCCTCGCGCATCCGGCTGAGGATGAACACCTCGTAGTCCATCGACAGGCCGAACAGGATGGCAAACATGATCATCGGCAGGAACGACACGATCGGGACGGTTTCCTTCAACCCGATCAGATCCTTGAGCCAGCCCCACTGGAAAATTGCGACGATGATTCCGTACGCCGCACCGATCGAGAACAGGTTCATGACAGCGGCCTTGATCGGTACGGCGATCGAGCGGAAGACCATCATCAGAAGCAGGATCGAGAGCCCGATGACAGCCCCGATGAACCACGGAAGGCGGCCGGAGATCTTGTCGGACAGATCGATCGAGACCGCGGTCTGGCCACCGACGTAGACGTGCGCGCCCGGTGCATTCACTGTCGCCGTCGGGATGACCTGGTCACGGAGGCGATGGACGAGATCCGTCGTCGCCGCGCTCTGCGGAGAGGATTTCGGGGTGACCTGGATGATGGCGGCGGTGCCGTCGGCGTTGGCCCTGGCCGGCGACACCGACTGGACGTCGACGTCCTTGGCGAGGGCCGTCGTGAGGCCACCGAGCGAGCTGACGGTTGTGCCGGGGTCCATCTCGACAGAGAGCAGCAGCGGCCCGTTGAAGCCGGGGCCGAACCCTTCGGAGAGCAAGTCGTAGGCACGCCGGGTGGTGAGGGCAGTCGACTTCGTCCCGTTGTCGGTCAGGCCGAGCCGCAAGCTGAGGATCGGCGCCGAAAGCGTCGCAAGAACGATGACGCCGCCGACGAGGTAACGCACCGGGTGGTTGGAGACGTGACGGCCCCAACGGTGCCAGCCACTTTCCTTCGGAGCCAGCAACTGCTCAGCTTCTTTGCGGGCCGCACGCTTCTTCAGACCGGGCAGGCTGACCTTGTCGATCCGGTGACCTGCGAAGCCGAGCAGCGCCGGCAGCATGGTCAACGAAATGGCGACCATGACCAGCACGGTCATGCCGGACATCAGACCCATCCACGTCACGTTGGGGATACCGGCGATGGCCAGGCCACAAATCGCGATGACCACGGTGATGCCCGCGAAGAGGACTGCCGACCCCGACGTCGCAATCGAGCGTCCGGCGGATTCCTCGACAGTCATCCCCGCGCGAAGGTTTTCGCGGTGTCGGGTGACGATGAACAGGGCGTAGTCGATGCCGACGCCGAGGCCGATCATCGACGCCAACACGGTGGCGATGTCGTTGATGTCGGCAACCGCCGAGATCAATGTGATCAGCCCGATGCTGAGCGCAAGTCCGAGGATGGCCGTGCCGATCGGCAGACCCATCGCGATGACGGATCCGAAGGCGAGCATCAGCACGATGACCGCTGCGGCGAGGCCGATGACTTCCTGGCCACCGGGAGGCTGGTTGGTGGCCGCAGTCGGCAGCTCACCGCCGAGTTCGATCTGCAGTCCCAACGCTTTCGCCGTCGTCGCAGTCTGCTGCAGAGCCTTGAAACCAGTGGCCTTGATGTCGGCGAGCGGTGCGCTGTACTGCACCTCGACGAATCCGATGGTGCCGTTGCTCGACACGCTCAAGGGGCTGACCCCGGCAACGCTCGGCTGCTTGGAGATGTCGGCGATGGCGGCACTGATCGCTGTCTTCGCCGAGGCATCGCCCAGCGTTCCCGTCTTGGTCGCGAACACCACCTGGGCCGACGTACCGGACTGCGAGGGGAAGCGCTCACGCAGGACATCGAGCGCCTTCTGCGACTCGACCCCTGGCACCGAGAACTTGTTCGAAGCCTCGCCTCCGGCGACCTTGCCGAGGACCGTTGCCAGGACGGCGAAGGCCACCCAGACGATCACGACGCGTCGCCGGTTGCGAACGCACCACCGGCCAAGTCGATACAAATACTGTGTCATGTCATGATTATGTGGCATAGACTGACAAGATGTCAACCAGTGTCACCGATGTCACAGCCGGACCAGGAGCCGCTGGAGACGGAGCAGCAGGGGGCGGGCCGGTCAAGGCGAAACGGAAGCTGCGGATTAACGTGTGCGCCATGCCGGGGGGGACGTTACGCGAACGCCAGCGAGTGGAGACACGTGACCTCATCCTCGATGCCGCACTCGACCAGTTCGAGATCAAAGGCTACGAACACACGACCGTCGAGGACATCGCTGCCGCAGCCGGTATTTCGTCACGTACGTTCTTTCGTTACTTCGATTCGAAGAACGCCGTACTGTTCGACGACGCCGACAAGCACGAAAGTGCAGACGACGCGATGATGACGGCGCTGGTCGCTCGTCCACAGAGTGAGTCCATCACCGAGGCGTTACGCGCAGTGCTGCGCGAACAGTTGGTGACGCTGTTCGAGAACAAGAACGGACGCAAACTGCGTCAACTCCGGATCGTGCTGACCGAGCCGTCCCTCCGAGTCCTCGCATGGGACAGCTTCCACGAGCACGGTCCCGATCTCGCACGTGGGTTCGCGGCACGGCTCGACACATCCGCAGGCGATCTCCAGCCGCGCGTTCTCGCAGCAGCGTTCACCGAGGCGATCTGGGTCATCCTCGAACGATGGTCAGCGGCCGGCGCCCAGTTCGATGCGCTGCCGGCGCTCATCGACGAGGCCTTCGACGCGATCAGCGCGTTCGGCTGACCCTCGATGGCGCTGGTCCCAGACCACCGGTGACCTCAGGCGGTCAGTTCTGTCCGGAACAGGTCCAACACCCGGGCCCATGCAATCGTGGCGGTCGCCTCGTCGTAGACCTCGGGGCGGGTGTCGTTGAAAAACGCGTGATCCACTTCGGGGTACACGAACAACGTCGCGTCCTTGCCGAGTGAACGCAGCTTCGTCTGCAGTTCCTCGGCCTTGTCGGGCGGGAACGAATGATCGTCAGCTGCGTAGTGACCCTCGACCTTGGCGGTCATCGCTGACCAATCCGGCTGCGTACTCTCCCACGGGATCAGCCCGTAGAACGGTGCCGCAGCGGCAACCGCATCGGGACGCTTGCACGTGACGACCAGGGCAAGTCCGCCGCCCATGCAGAACCCGATCGCGCCGACCTTGGTACGACCACTTCGCTTCTGCAGTTCGTCGATCGCACCCGACATGTCCTTGCTCGCCTCGTCGATGTTCATCGCCATCATCAGCTTGCCGGCGCCGTCGGGCTCGGTGGTCTTCTTGCCGTGATACAGGTCAGGCGCGAGAGCGACGAAACCTTCTGCGGCGAATCGGTCGACGATCGATTTGATGTGATCGTTCAATCCCCACCACTCCTGGATGACCAGGACGCCGGGGCCGTTGTCGCCCGCCACATACCCTTCGGCCTTGCCACCATTGCTCGCGAATTCGATCATCTGACCCATGATCGGAGAGTAGTTCGGCATGACGAGGCGATTCCACCGCACGCCACGTCACCGATTTGTTCTGTAACAAACGACCGTCTGTACTCCCCCTCGTGTATCGAATACGATGGGGAACATGACGGCCCTCGACGCATCTCCATCCACAACGTATGCGAACGACCGCAAGCATGTGTTCCACAGCTGGTCGTCACAGGGCACGTTGAAGCCGATGGTCATCGTCGGTGGCGAGGGCAGTTGGTTCTGGACCGAGGACGGCAAGCGCTACCTCGACTTCTCCAGCCAGTTGGTGAACATCAACATCGGCCACCAACATCCGAAACTGGTCGCGGCGATCCAAGAGCAGGCCGGCAAGCTGTGCACGATTGCGCCGGGCCACGCCAACGAGATGCGCAGCGAGGCAGCACGCCTCATCGCCGAACTCGCCCCGGGCGATCTGGACATGGTTTTCTTCACCAACGCCGGTGCCGACGCAACCGACAACGCGATCCGGATGGCTCGCATCTTCACCGGGCGCCAGAAGGTGATGGCCACGTATCGCAGTTATCACGGCGCGTCCGGCGGCAGCATCGCCGTCACCGGCGATCCGCGCCGTTGGCCGAGCGAGACCGGCACGTCCGGCGTCGTCCATTTCACCGGCCCGTACCCGTACCGCAGCAGCTTCTACTCCGAGACGCCCGAGCAGGAGACCGAGCGCGCTCTCGCCCACCTGCGCGAGACGATCATGGTCGAGGGACCGCAGACGATCGCCTGTCTGATCCTGGAGTCCGTCGTCGGCACGAACGGCATCCTCGTTCCGCCGCCCGGGTACCTGCAGGGCGTCCGCGACATCTGCGACGAGTTCGGAATCATCTACATCGCCGACGAGGTGATGGCCGGTTTCGGTCGTTGCGGCGAATGGTTCGCCGTCGATCACTGGGACGTCACACCCGACCTGATCACGTTCGCCAAGGGCAGCAACAGCGGATACATCCCGATCGGCGGCGTGATCATCAGCCAGCGCATCGCCGACTCGTTCAAGGACCGCCAATATCCCGGTGGTCTGACGTACAGCGGGCACATCCTCGGTTGTGCGAGCATCGTGGCCAGCATCGGCATCTTCAAGGAAGAGGGCATCATCGAACATGCCCGGATGCTCGGGACCAACGTCATCGCGCCAGCCTTGGCCAGGCTGCAGGACAAGCACCCGTCCATCGGCGATGTCCGCGGGCTCGGGGTGTTCTGGGCGATCGAACTGGTCCGCAACCGTGAGTCGCGCGAGCCGCTCGTCCCGTTCAACGCAACAGGCACGGCCGCCGCGCCGATGGCCGAACTCGTCGCGGCGTGCAAGGAACGCGGATTGTACCCGTTCACGCACTTCAACCGGATGCACGTCGTTCCTCCGTGCAACACGCCAGTGGACGAAGTTCTGCAGGGAATCGCGATCATCGACGAGGTTCTCGACCTCGCCGACAACTACTACACCGCCTGATCGTCCGTCGTCTGGGAATCCGGCGTCTGGGAATCCGACAACTGGGAATCCGACGACTGGGAATCTGCTGCAGGCTCGACAGAGACGTCGCCAGCCCCATCCGATTCGGGCTCCGCGGGCGGCGGGGCAGGGGCCCAGTGGGGGCGTTCGCCCGTCTCGAACTCGGTCAAATCGGCAAGCGCGACCCGGTAGGCCGCCTCCGCCTCGAGCATCTTGGCGTGCGGCCGACCGTTCTCGCGCAGCACTCGAATCGCTGCCGCTGCTGCCGCCTTGCCGGCGATCAGTTGCTGGTGCAGGCGTTCGCGCTCGACAGTCGCTGCCTTGCGGTCACGTTCCGCCTGATCCGCCGCATCGTGCTGCCGGATGCTGTCGTTGAACAATCGCGCGGCTCGAGCCTGCTCGGTTTCGGCGGCAGTCGGTCCGACCGTCGGTGCCGTCGTCGCTCTGACCGGCGAGACATGCCCGGTCTTGCGCTGTTCGTTGCTTCGATTTCGCTTCGGCATTCTCCGGCTCTCCCGATCGGCTCCTCGTCGAGAACATATCCCGGCAGCCACGGCCGATCCGTGTCGTCCGACATTCCTCCGTCAGCGAAACGGTGACGAACGCTCAGCAAGGGAGGAGGGCGTCGCCAACCTGCAGTCTTCCCGGGCGGCTGACGAGCGCGCCGACGCCGAGGACGGAACCGCGCTCGCGGTTGACAGTTCGCAGGACATCGAGGTCGCGGTCGATGCCACCTGGTTGCGCCCGGGTGATCATCACGCACCGGTCGATCCGATGGCGCAGATCCAGCACGACACCACCCGTCGATCGCATCGAAGCACCGACGAGACCGTCCTCTGCACCGCCACTCGACACGACGTTCGGACGGAACCGACGAACGGGCCACGTCCGCAGTGTCTCTTCACCGATGATGGACACCCGAGTTCGCGCCGAATCGTGGAAGGCGATCCCCGGTCCCGACCACGTCCGCCACGCTGAATTGGTCTCGTCCTCGGCATCAGTGGCGATCTCGTAGGTGGCCGGCTGATCGGTCGCGGCGATCAGTTCGACATCGCGGCCGAGCCATCTCGACAGATCGTCGTCGCTGTCCGTCTCGATCCCGTCCGGCAGTCGAACGAGTGCACGCCCGTCGATCTCCAGGCCCCGGGCGAACAGCAACTCCGGAGCACGCCGAGCGGTCAGCGTCAGTCCGGTCGCAGTATCACGCAACGCCCACGCGCGATCGCCCGCAAGGCCCGCCGCAGTGACATCGACCGAATCGAGGAGTTCGCCCTGCATCGACTTGACGGGGTAGCGCCACAGCTGGAGGATCTTCACCGAGTCATTCTGCCGCCCGAGCAGGCGCGACGGGCGAGTCACGCCGTGTGGTGAGAGCACCCGGTACGGACGAACCGAGAAACGCAGCGAACTCGTCGGATGACGCCCCGTCGACATCGAAGCGCTCGAACGGTTCAATCGAACGACGGGCGAGTTCAACGCTGATCAGATCATCCCAGACGCCGAACTGCTCCAAGCTCGAGCTGCCGACGGCGACCACTCGGTAACCGCTCGTTCGGTAGTCGACCAGATCGTCGACGGCATATTCGACGATGCCTGCAATGGTGCTGATCGTGAAGTCGGCCGGCGGGAGGATGACGACCCCGAAGCCAGATCTGCCGAGGATCCCGAGAACATCGAACGACGCTGCGCCGTCATTGACGATTCCGTCGGCGACGAGCGCGACCTGATAGCCCCGCGGATCAGGGTGCAGCACGACGACCACCGCCAGCCAGGAACTCGTCGAGTTCGCGTAGGGTTGTCGGCAGGTCGCGGGCTTCGTCCCAATCCGTGCGGTCGAGCAACATCCCAGTCGCTCGAGGCCACGCAACGTTGCGCTGCTCGAGACCACGCTTGAGTTCTTCCATCCACACGCCCATGCCTTCGACCACTTCGTAGTCACCCTCGTCGAAGTGCGGCCGGCCACCCCAGTTCTTGGCCTTTCCCGTATAGCGAACGCCGCTCGATGGGCTGCCGTCCAGACCGATCACAACGATCTCGAACCCCCGTCGATAGAACTCGGCGATCGGTTCGATCATGTTCGCTGCCAGGATTTGGCAGTGCCGCCGGTAGTTCGCCTTGTCGTAGAGCTCGCGACCCTGCCACCACCGATTGACGCCAGCGAACGCCATCTCCGGGCACGGCAGTTGCTGCAGCCTGTAACCGTGCGCGCGAAGTCGCTCGACCACGCCCGGGACGACACCGGCAGCCCTGGCGAACTCCTGGACCTTGGCATTCTGGTTCACGAGGCAGTGGGCCACGAACGCGACGCGCCTCGCAGTGTTGACAGTGATGGGTGTGCCGACTACGTGCATGAAGTCGTCTCAGTCTGCGGGATGGCGGAAGTGGTTGATCCGAAAGACGTTGCCATCGGGATCGGCCAGGACCGACTGATACGCGCCGTAGTACGTTTCGTACGTGTCATGCAGCAACCGTGCACCGTTGGCGACAGCGCGCCCGGTGGACTCGGTGACGGCGGCATCGCTCTCGCATTCGAACGTGAGGTACTGCGACGTCCCCTTCGGATCGGCCCACTCCTGGATATTGAGCATCTCGTAGACGACCGGCGCCGAGAAACCGATCGTCACGCCGGATGCATCAGCGCCGCGAAAGATCTCGCTGTGGAGTTCGGTGACCTCGGGCAATTCGAACGTGTTCGAGTAGAACTCGAACAAGCCGACGAAGTCGGCGCTGATGAAGCTCGCGAGCGAGATGCCGACGCTCACGCGTCGACGCCTTGGCCGAACGTCGACTGCTTGACGAATTTGGAGAAGAGGTGCTCGCCGGACGAGATGGCGGTGTGCTTCGGTGCCTCGCCGGGCTTCACGCAGGTCGGGAGGCAGGAGATCATCGCGTCGTAGTTCGGCTGGTGGAAGAAGACGAGTGAAATCCGGCGCGAATCATTTGCAGCGTCGCGTGGCGGATTGATGACTCGATGCAACGTCGACACCCACCGGTCGTTGGTCCATTCGGCCATCAGGTCGCCGATGTTGACGACCAGCGCACCCTTGATCACCGGCACATCGAACCACTCGCCGCTCTTCGTCATCACTTGCAGGCTGCCCGGGCGGTCCTCTTGGCGAAGAAGCGTGAGGCTGCCGTAGTCCGAGTGCGCGCCTGCGCGCAATTGGCCCGGAAGGGGCGGCTCGAGCTGATCGGGGTAGTTGAGCACGCGGAACATGCTGATGTGCTTGTCGATCTTGTCCTCGAAGTAGTCGATGTCGAGGCCAAGGCCGACTGCGAAGATGCGCATCACCTCGCGAGAGACTTCGCTCATCTCGGCAAAGTACCGTTCCCACAGCTCGCGCATGCCTGGCACGGCATCGGGCCACACGTTCGGTGCGAAATGCGGACCCGCCTTCGTCGCACTGTGGTACTCGTCATCGGGCACGTCGAACGGGCCCATGTCCATCTTCTCCTTGAGGTCTCCGGGTGCCACAGCGTCGAGCGAGTAGGACAACCCCTCCTTGCCGACAGCCGTCCATCCACGCACCTGATCCGGTGCCGGCTGGGCGGCGACGGCCTTGTCGTCCTCGCTGAGATCGAAGAACCGGCGGCTGACGTCATACACCTGTTGGATCAACTCTTCCGCCACGCCGTAGCCGGTGATCTGGAAGAACCCGATCTCCTCACACGCATGAGCGACCTGCCTGGCGACACTGTCGATGCCCTCAGGCGTCCCGGACAGGAACGGCGCGATGTCAATGACTGGAACTGTGTCCATGATTCCCTCGATCTGTTGCACGTCTGGTTGAGACAGTGGATCCCGGGCTGGTCTGACTCGGCGCAGCCCAGGATCCTGCGCCCTTCTAGATGTTCTGGACTTTGCTCTTGTAATCGCTGAAGAAGTACGGGTTCTTGGCGACGACGGCGTCGATGTTGTCCGCCGTTGCGATCACCTGCTCGATGACCGTTCCGAACGTCGGCTTGTTGCCCTTCAACGACGCCAACACTGCGTTGGCGGC
>JAYTRT010000765.1:0-2838 GCA_043746045.1 Actinomycetota bacterium
GCTACGGCGCCGACCTTTGCGAAGAGGGCGATGGAACGTCGCATGATTTCTCCTTGGGTCAATTCGAGCTGAGATGCTCGACATGCACAACTCGACAAAACTCGGCCGATGACGGCGTGGATGTCTTGATTCCGTCAAGACATCGCACTCGGTGGCAGGGGTCGGCAGTCGGGCGAGAGAGCGCAGCGACGCGATTTGCGCTCCGGGCGATGCTGCGTCAGCCTTTGGTGATGGCTCCACGACGATCCGGCGACGGTTTCATGCGATGCGCTGACGGTCACGTTCGTTGGGGCGTTTTCGGTGCAGCAGGGGTCCTGTTCGTGATCCGAGACGGCGACGACACATACGTCATGCTCCAGAAACGGTCGGCGATGGCCCACGAGGGCGGTTCCTGGTCATGTGCCGGTGGCGCCCTCGACGAAGGCGAGGGACCGTTCGAAGGTGCACTGCGGGAGGCATCCGAGGAAGTCGGCGACGTGCCGGACAACCACCGCCTGCTCGGCGAGTACGTGTTCGCGCCGGCCCACGACTGGACCTACACCACCGTCGTCGTCGAAGTCGGCGAGCGATTCGGCGGATCGATCAATTTCGAGACCGATGCAGTCGACTGGGTGCACACCGAGTCCGTTGCCGAACGACTCCTGCATGCCGGTTTTGCGGCAGCGTGGCCACACCTACGGTCGATCGTCGAGTCCGAGCCGGCCTGACGGGTCGCCGGACCCGGTCCGATCCGACACGGCCAACTACGTTGGAGGCAGCAGTTCGCCGACGCCGATGTCCAGAAGGGACTTCCCATGCCCGCCCCAGGAATGCACTCAGGTCGACCGACCGACGACGCAATGAACTTGGCGATGTCAGAGCACGCCGTGCCGTTGTTCGAAGCGGTCACGGCTTTCATCGCCAACGAGGTCGACCCGATCACCGAGGAGTTCTACCGTCTCGGCGAAGGCCGGGCCAACCACTGGGGCTACGGCGATGGCCAGTTGGAGCTCCTCGATTCTGTCAAAGCCAAGGCCAAGGCAAACGGGCTGTGGAACTTCTTCCTCCCGAACGCCGACACCGGCGAAGGGCTCTCCAACCTGGACTACGCGTACATCGCGGTCGAATTGGGCAAGAGCCCGCTGGCGTCGGAGTGTCTGAACTGCAGCGCTCCTGACACCGGCAACATGGAAGTCCTCGAACGAGTCGGGACTCCCGAGCAGAAGAAGCAGTGGCTCGAGCCACTGCTCAACGGAGAGATCCGTTCAGCGTTCGCGATGACCGAGCCCGACGTCGCCTCCTCCGACGCCAAGAACATCCACACCCAGGCAGTCCTCGACGGCGACGAATGGGTCATCAACGGCGAGAAGTACTACATCTCCGGTGTCGGAGATCCGCGCTGCAAGATCATGATCTGCATGGTCCAGACCAGCCCCGACGGTCCGCCGCACAAGCGTCAGTCGCAGATCCTCGTCCCGATGGACACGCCGGGCGTCGAGATCCTCGGCGCGATGCACGTCTTCGGCGAAGACGAGGCTCCCCACGGTCACATGCACCTGCGCTTCACCGACGTACGCGTCCCGAAAGCGAACATCTTGTGGGGTGAGGGGCGCGGCTTCGAGATCTCACAGGTCCGTCTCGGGCCGGGCCGGATCCATCACTGCATGCGCTCGATCGGTGCAGCCGAGCGAGCCCTCGAACTGATGGTCAGGCGCGGACTCAACCGCGAGGCCTTCGGCAAGCCGCTGGCTCGACTCGGGAAGAACACCGAGATGATCGCCAAGGCGCGGATCGAGATCGAGTGCATGCGCTTGATGGTGCTGCGCGCCGCAAAGGCGATGGACACGATGGGCAATGCCGAGGCGCGGGTGTGGGTCAGCGCTGTCAAGGCCATGGTGCCGGAGCGGGTCTGCAAGATCATCGACGAGGCGATCCAGATCCACGGCGCCACCGGTGTGTCGCAGTGGACGCCTCTCGCGCGGATGTACGCGGGCCAGCGCACGCTCCGACTCGCCGACGGACCGGACGAGGTGCACTGGCACGTCGTTGGTCGGGCGGAGTTGACCCGCTACGAGGACGACCACGCGCCGACGGTCGGACCGAAGAACGTCGAACTGGGCGGCGGCTTCTCAGGTCCGTCCTGACCCCGCTGTCGACTGCCATCGAGGAGGCAACCGCCGGCGTCGTCCGCGAGATGGTCGTCGTTCGTGGCGGCGACTTCGCCACTGCGTATCGCGTCGACCTGGCCGACGGCCGCCGACTCTTCGCCAAGACCCATCCCTCGCCGCCCACCGGGTTCTTCACCACTGAAGCGTTCGGTCTCGAGTGGCTGCGAGACGCTCGCGCTGTTGCCATCCCGGAGGTCCTCGCCGTCTCGGACGGATCGATCGACCGCCCGGCGCTGCTGCTGATGGACTGGATCGAGATCGGTCGTCCGACACCGTCGACGGACATCGACCTCGGTCGTGAGTTGGCCGACCTGCACCGTTCAGGTGCGCCGAACTTCGGGCGTGAAGACGGGCGCACGACAGGCAGTCTCGCCCTGCCGAACAACCCGTGCGAGACCTGGTCGGAGTTCGTCGCCACCCGCAGGATGTTGCCGCTCGCACGCCTCGCCAGCGACGGACGAGCCCTCCCCGCAGCAGTGATCTCTCGTCTCGAGGGGCTCGCCGGACGCCTGCGGTCGTTCGACGACGGCGAACCAGCGTCGCGACTGCACGGCGATCTGTGGTCCGGAAACCGCGTCGTCGACGACCAAGCGGTCAGCTGGCTGATCGATCCCGCTGCACACGGCGGTCATCGAGAATTCGACCTGGCCATGATGCGGCTGTTCGGCGGATTCTCTGCCGCCTGTTTCGC
>JAYTRT010000766.1:0-2832 GCA_043746045.1 Actinomycetota bacterium
TGAAGCCGCTGCTCCAGGCCCTGCTCGTACGGCCGGAGTTCTACACCGATCAGGCCAAGCAGGGGTTGGTGCGGACGCCGACAGAGTGGGCGGCAGCGATCCTCGCCGCAACCGGCAAGACGTCGAGTGCCGTCGGCCTGTTCAACCTCGCTGATGGCATGGGCCAGGTCGTGTTCGATCCCCCGAACGTGTCCGGGTGGAGGAGCAACGGCTATTGGCTGACCACCAGTGCCCTCAGCGGGCGTGCTGCGGTGGCCCGCAGGGTCGGCAGTCTGTGGGCCAACGACAACTTCGCTCTCGTCGTCAACCAGTCCGCCGATGGCGCGGTCAACAGTGTCGCGCAGATGTTCGGTGTGTATCCGTTGTCGATTCAGAGCTACGCCCCGATCCTCGCTGCTCATCAGGCCGAGCGAGCGGCCAGCAACAACGCCAAGACCACGGCCGCCAACTTGCTCGTGCTGGTGATGCTCACCGGCGAGATGAACGTCGGCTGATGAACACCGAACTGATCACCACCGAATCGACGACTCGTACGACCGGCCACCACACCACGGAGACCCCCGATGCTCGATCCTGACATCTCCACCGAGGACGCCCGCCGCCTCCTCTCGTCCCCCGCATTCGAAACCGAACGGCCCGGACCGTTCGGCTGGACCCGCCGTCGGTTCCTGCAAGCGGTCGGGGCGGGCGCGTTCGGGGCGGCAACCATCGGCAACATCGCCACCGACTTCTTCGGGGGCAGCATTCCAACGGCGTGGGCAGGGTCGCCGATCGGTCCTGCGGACGGCATCCTGATCGTGATCACCCTGTACGGCGGCAACGACGGCCTGAACACCTTCATCCCGTTCGGCGATGCCAACTACTACGCCAAGCGGCCCAACATCGCGATCAAGGCCGGAGACGTCCTGCGAGTCAACGACTCCGTCGGCTTCGCGCCGCAACTCTCGTACCTGAAGGCGTTGTACGACGCGGGCGAGGTTGCCGCGATCCAGGGTGTCGGGTACGCCAACCCCAACCTGTCCCACTTCACCTCGACTGCGATCTGGCAGAACGGATCGCTGAGCGGACAGGCCGGTTCGGGCTGGCTCGGTCGGTGGCTCGACGGTCAGCCGGCTGCGACCGCCGACCTCGCCGGCACGTCGCTCGACTCGACAGTGCCGTTGTTGATGCAGGGCTTCGTCCGCCGCGCCGCCGGTATCTCGCCATACGGCGGTGTCTTCGGAACCGACACCGGAGCATCAGACCTTCGCGTCTTCGGGGCGCTTCGCTCGATGGCCGCCGCAAGCGCCGGTCGCGGCACCCTTCACGACACGTTCACGGGCACGATCCGGCGCGAACTGGACCTCGCCAACGACGTCGGTCCTGCGTTCAAAGCAGCGCTCCCGGGCGGTGGTGACCTGACCCGCAAGCTGACGATGGCAGCCAGATTGTTGAACATCAACATCGGGCTGCGGGTCTTGGATGTGTCGCGAGGCGGCCTCGACAACCACGACAACGAGGCCGGCCAGTTGCCGGGCGTGCTCGGCGACCTGAACACCGGTCTCCAGGCGTTCTTCGCAACGCTGAACCCATCGTTCCGCGATCGCGTCACGATCATGACGGTGTCCGAGTTCGGCCGGACGGTGAAGTCGAACGATTCGGGCGGAACCGATCACGGCACCGCGAACACGTCGTTCGTGATCGGCAGCAACGTGCGCGGCGGTCTGTACGGTCAGATGCCGTCGTTGGTCAATCTCGATTCCAACGGGCGAATGTTGCCGCAGGTCGACTTCCGGTCGATGTACGGAACGGTGCTCGACGGCTGGCTCGGAGGCGCGGGTTCCATCGTGAACGGGCCCTACGAGAACCTCAACCTGTTCTACGGCGCACCTGGATCGGCGTCGCCGTCGTCGACGCCGATCGTCCTCGGCCCGTCCGCATCGAGCGGATTCGTCGCGATGACCCCATTGCGGATCTTCGATACCCGTGACGGAACCGGCGGTCGGAACACGCCGCTCGCTGCAGGTGAGACCTGGAGCTTCGGTCAAGCGGGTCAGTTCGGTATCCCGGTCGACGCAACAGCAGTCGCGTGGAACCTGACCGCTGTCGATGCCACGGTGGCAACGTACGTCACGGTCTGGCCGGGTGGAACCACCAGACCGACCTCGTCCAACCTCAACCCAGTGCCGGGACTGGCGGTGCCCAACCTGGTCGTCGGCCAACTCGGGCCGGGCGGCGACCTGAGCATCTTCAACAACGGTGGAACCGTGCAACTCGTCGCCGATCTCGTCGGATACTTCACGACGTCGAGCAATCTTCGTCTGCAGGCGCTCCCGCCGTCACGGTTGTTGGACACCCGTGACGGCACCGGTGACCATCTCGGTGCGATCGGGCCGGGTGAGATCATCACGCTGAAGGTCACCGAGCGGGGTGGTATCCCGAAAGGTGCCGCAGCGGTTGCCCTCAACGTGACGGCGACCGGACCGACGGATGCGAGCTATCTCACCGTCTGGCCCTCGAACGACAAGCAGCCGCTGGCATCGAGCGTGAACATGGTGACGGGGCAGACCGTTCCGAACATGGTGCTCGCGGGGGTCAGCGCCGACGGCAACATCAACATCTTCAACAACAACGGCCACAGCCACGTCGTCGTCGACGTGCTCGGTTCGTTCTCGAGCAGTTCGCCGGGCCGCTACGTTGCCCTGCAGCCGGGGCGCGTGCTCGACACCCGCAATGGAACCGGTGCGCCCACGGGACCGATCAATCAGACCCCCCTGATTCTCAAACTCAGCGGTCAGAGCGGCGTGCCCAACTCGGGGGTCAGCGCGGTGTTGTTGAACGTGACGGTCGTGG
>JAYTRT010000767.1:0-2832 GCA_043746045.1 Actinomycetota bacterium
CACGCATGACCGCACCGAAACCAGCCGAAGGAACCTCGATGACCGCTCCCCCGTACGTCCCCGGCCACGGCCTGCTCGCCGGAAAGAACGTACTGATCACCGCAGCAGCAGGCACCGGTATCGGCTTCGCCACCGCCAAGCGCTGCGTCGAAGAAGGCGCCACTGTGGTCATCAGTGACAAGCACGAGCGTCGCTGCGGCGAATCGGCGGCCGAATTGGGTGTCGTCGGTATTCCGTGCGACGTCACCGACGAGCAGTCGGTCCAGGCCCTCTTCGCCGGCGCAACCGAGTCGCTCGGTGGAATCGACGTCCTGATCAACAACGCCGGCCTCGGGGGCACCACAGAGCTCCACGAGATGACCGACGAACAATGGCGCATCGTGTTGGACGTGACCCTCAACGGCACGTTCCGGTGCATGCGTGCTGGCCTGAATCACATGTACGAACGTGGCAGCGGGGTGATCATCAACAACGCGTCAGTACTCGGGTGGCGGGCCCAGGCCGGCCAAGCCCACTACGCCGCGGCCAACGCCGCTGTGATGGCGATCACGCGATGTGCAGCCATCGAGGCCGGTCATCGCGGGGTGCGGGTCAACGCCGTTGCACCGAGTATCGCGATGCATCCGTTCCTGGCCAAGGTGACGAGTGACGAACTGCTCGAGGAGCTGACACAGCGCGAGGCGTTCGGCCGTTTCGCCGAGCCGTGGGAGGTCGCCAACGTGATGGTTTTCCTGGCCAGCGACTACAGCAGCTACATGACCGGCGAGATCGTTTCGGTCAGTTCACAGCATCCGTGACGTGACGCTCGGTTCATCTCGTGAACCGAGCGTGAAGAACGCGACGGCCGACGTGAAGAACACGTGTAGCGCCGGCCGGGCAGGAGTGCCACCGGCGTACAACGGTGGCCGTGAACAGCACAACGGTCGCACGATGACACCGATGGCAGCGGCGGGGGGCGCGACCGAGGTCGCACCGGCGACCTCGATGACGCCGATCACCGACAGGCAGTCGTCGACGCGTAAGGATTCGTCGATGATCCGGATTCTCGTAGTCGACGACGAGCCACAAATCCGTCGCGCGCTCAGCCTCAACCTCGGCGCACGGGGATACGAGGTGTTCGAGGCAACCACCGGCGAAGCGGCTCTGACCGTCATCGCAGCCGAACATCCCGACATCGTCCTGCTCGATCTCGGACTGCCGGGCATGGACGGGATCATGGTTCTGGAGGCCGTGCGCGGCTGGACCACGATGCCCATCATCGTGCTCACCGTCCGCGACGACGAACGGTCGAAGGTCGAAGCGCTCGAGTCGGGCGCGGACGACTACGTCACCAAGCCGTTCGGCATGGCCGAATTGGTAGCCCGCATCCGCGCTGTGCTGCGCCGCAATCCAGAGGCCTCGCCCGAGGTCCCCGAGGTCTCGACGACAGCGTTCCGGCTCGACCTCGCCGGCCACAGGGCCTATGCCGGGCCCGATCTGGAAGAGGTCCGCCTGACCCCGATCGAATGGGGCATCGTGGCCCACCTCGTGCGCAATCCCGACCGGTTGATCACCTATCGACAACTGGTGACAGCGGTGTGGGGCCCGACGTACGACCCGGACCAGAACCTGCTGCGCGTCCACATGGGCCACATCCGTCGAAAGCTCGAGAGCGATCCGTCGCGTCCTGAGTTCTTCATCACCGATCCGGGTGTCGGTTACCGGTTCCAACCGACCACCTGAGACAGACTCAGCCCGGGACGGCCTTGACGGTCAAGTGCTTGATCCCGTGGATGAAGTTGCTCCGCAACCGCGACGGCGGCTCGACGAGTTCGAAGTGGTGCACATGGTCGAGCAGGACCTCGAACATGATTCGCATCTCGAGTCGAGCAAGGCTGACGCCGAGGCAATGATGCGGGCCGCCGCCACCGAAGGCGAGGTGCGGGTTCGGCGAGCGGGTGATGTCGAACGTGTCGGGATCGGCGAAGACGTCGGCATCGCGGTTGGCCGAGATGTAGTACATGACGATCGCCTCGCCCTCTTTGATGATCTGTCCGTGCAGTTCCATGTCGCTGGTAACGGTCCGCCGGAATTGCATCACGGGCGTGCCGTAACGCAGCACCTCCTCGACTGCGCCATCGATGTACCTGCCCGGATCGGACTTCAGCAGCTGCCACTGATCAGGGTTCTCGAGGAACGCGAGCATTCCTTGCGCTGTTGCGTTGCGAGTGGTCTCGTTGCCGGCCACGGACAGCAGGAGCACGAACAAGTCGAACTCGTGCTCACTCAGCTGCTGATCGCCGTCGGCCTCGAGCAGCGTGGTGATGATGTCCTGCTTCGGCTCGATCTTGCGCTGCTCGGCCAACTCGTTGGCGTACATGTACAGCTCGGTCATCGCCGTTGCCGCCATGTCGTCGGCGCCCTGGTACTCGGAGTCGGCGGCGCCGATCATGGCATTCGACCACTTGAACACCTTGTGTCGGTCTTCTTGGGGCAGACCGAGCAACTGAGCGATTGCGTACAACGGCAACTCGGCGGCGACATCGGTGACGAAGTCGAACGTGCCGCTGGCGACTGCATCGCCGATGATCTGATTGGCGACCTCGCGGAAATGGCCGTCCATCGACTTGATCACCTTGGGGGTGAAGCCGCGGCTGACCAACTGGCGCAGCCGCGCATGCTCCGGCGGATCGAGGTCGATCAGCATCCGCGCGAACTCGAGGTCTGGACGGTCCTCGGTGAGGATCGCACCCTTGCGCTGCGACGAGAAGTTCTCCCACTGCCGATTGACCTTGACACAGTCGGCGTGACGGGTGACGATCCAAAAACCGTCAGCCGGCTGTTCCGGCTCCA
>JAYTRT010000768.1:0-2823 GCA_043746045.1 Actinomycetota bacterium
ATCAACTACGACCCGAACGTGAAGAGCATCTTCGTCAACATCTTCGGTGGCATCACCCGCGGCGAGGAGGTCGCCAAGGGCATCGTCGAAGCGCTGAACCGGGTCAAGCTCAAGGCGCCGATCGTGATCCGCCTCGACGGCACGAACGCCGAAGAGGGTCGTCAGATCCTGGCCAGCGCCGGAATCCCGGAGAGCGTGCTGCAGAGCAAGCCGACCATGCTCGAAGCCGCTCGTGCGGCGGTTGCCATTGCGAACGGAACAGGGAACGGGAAGTAGTCATGTCGATTTTTGTCGATCAGAACACCAAGGTCATCGTCCAGGGACTCACCGGCGGACAGGGCAAGTACCACGGTCTGCGCAACAGGGCTTACGGCACCCAGGTCGTCGGCGGCGTCACGCCTGGTAAGGGCGGCACCGACGTCGAAGGCATCCCCGTGTTCAACACGGTTGCCGAGGCAGTTGCCGCGACCGGCGCTGATGCGTCGTTCATCGCCGTGCCACCGAAGGCCGCATCTGCGGCCATCCTCGAAGCGGCCGGCGCAGGCATTGCCTTCGTCGTCTGCATCACCGAGGGCATCCCGGCCCAGGACGAGGCGCGTGTGTACAACACGCTGATCCGCGACTTCCCCGGGACTCGGCTGCTCGGTCCGAACTGCCCGGGCATCATCAGCCCGGGGAAGTGCAACATCGGCATCACCGCCGGCGAGATCGCTGCCCTGCCGACGGCTGGCGGACCGAACGTCGGCATCGTCTCCCGGTCGGGAACGCTGACGTATCAGGCGTTGTACGAGTTGAAGCAGCGTGGCATCGGCGTCTCGACGTGTGTCGGCATCGGTGGCGATCCGGTTCCGGGGACGAACTTCATCGACTGCCTGAGCGAGTTCCAGGCCGATCCCGAGACCCACGCGATCATCCTGATCGGTGAGATCGGTGGCTCAGCAGAAGAAGAAGCGGCCGAGTACATCATGGCCAACGTGACCAAGCCGATGAGTGCCTACATCGCCGGCGTGACGGCTCCGGTGGGCAAGAAGATGGGCCACGCCGGCGCAATCGTCAGCGGCGGCAAGGGCACGGCTCAGGGCAAGATGGATGCACTCGCCGCAGCCGGCGTCCGTGTCGGACTCAACCCGACCGAAGCCGGTGACCTGATGGCCGAGATCATCAAGACGCTGTAGCGATCCGGCAGGCGCAGCAGCGTGCGCTGGTCGCAGATGTCGGCTTGGGCCCGACAACTGCTGACAGCGTGCGGTCGGACGGGTCGAGAACGAGAAGAGCCCCGGACCGATCGGTCCGGGGCTCTTCCAGTTCGTGGGTGCTGCTCAGCTCAGCTCACGCACGTGGCGGCGGTGGCGGAGGAGGCGTTCCGCCGGCCGGCGGGGGCGGAGGAGGGGGCGTGAAGCCACCACCGGGCGGCGGGGGAGGAGGCGTTCCCGCAGCGCTCGATCCGCCGCTGAACTGGCTCTTGAGCTTGTTCATGTCCTTGAGGTCGTTCAGGTCGCCGCCGCCCTCTTTGAATCCGAGGAACGAGCCGGCGAGAACCGCTGCCGCGGCCAGGAATCCGAGGATCGAGCCGATGCCACGACCTGAGTCGAAACCGCTGTAGGTCGGATGGATGAGATAGATCAGGACCAGCAGCGTGCCGAGCGCCGATGCGGCGAGGAAGATCAATGACCAGGGGAATTTCCCGGGCTTGATGACGTCGAGGGCGAGCAGCGTGGCGATGACACCGACGGCGACGATCAGGATCCACGGCACCGTTCCTCGGAAGAAGAAGTCCGATCCGGACAACTGGTTGTTGGAGCAATAGGACGACGGCAGGCCCGCTGGGCAGTCGACGCTCGTCCAATCGAGGAAGTAGGCGATCAACATGACCAACCCGCCACCCGCTTTCAACCAATCCGATGGTTTGAATTTGCTGAAATCCACTTTTGCCTCCAAATAGCGCCATTGGGAACTGAAGTCCCGAAAAGCACCGTACACCGTGTGACATTGGCGATCGCGCACTGTTGACGAGCCCTTGACATGGTGACGATGGACGGTGACAACGTCCCGACGAAGCACAGACGAGGCAATGCCGAACCAGATACGAAGTGAGGACGATGCCGTAGGGTCTGGCCGTGCCAACAGCTCTCCTTTCAGTGTTCGACAAGTCCGGAATCACCGATCTCGCCGCAGGTTTGCACGAGCTCGGCTGGCGGTTGATCAGCAGCGGCGGTACGGCGAAAGCGATCGCCGACGCGGGTCTGCCGGTCACCGATCTGGCCGATCTGACCGGATACCCGGCCATTCTCGGTCACCGGGTGGTGACCCTGCACCCCGTCATCCACGGCGGTCTGCTGGCCGACCTGGATCAGCCTGAACACGTGGCCGATCTGGAGCGCTACGGCATCGAACCGTTCGCACTGGCAGTGGTGAATCTGTATCCGTTCTCGTCGAATCCGAGCATCGACCTGATCGACATCGGCGGGCCGACACTGATCCGCGCCGCAGCCAAGAACCATGCTCACGTCGGCGTGGTGATGGACCCTGCGCAGTACGGATCTGTCCTCGACGAGTTGCGCGCCGACGGGTCGCTGTCAGCCGAGACGAGGCGTTCACTGGCGTCGACGGCGTTCGCACGGATTGCCGCGTACGACGCCGAGATCGCAACATGGTTCGCGACGCCGGCCGCAGGTCGGCTGCCCGCGTCGCTCCACCTCTCCCTCGATCTCGTCCAACCGTTGCGCTACGGCGAGAATCCGCATCAGCAGGGCGCTCGCTACCGCGCGTCAGGGTCGACGAGTTGGTGGGACACAGCCGTGCAGCACGGCGGCAAGGAGCTCA
>JAYTRT010000769.1:0-2821 GCA_043746045.1 Actinomycetota bacterium
TTCTTGCCGCTGCGCTTACCCACGAGGAACACGAGGAGCAGGAGCAGGAAACCGCCGACGGCAGCTCCCGCCAGCAAGGTCTGCTTACTGCCTTCGACCTTGTCCTGCACGCCACCCTGGAACGAACGGAACTTCGACTCGAGGTCATCACGTGAGACGCGCTTGGGCGTCCCCTTCGGAGTTGCGGCCATCAGTTCAATTCCTTTTCGATCTTCTTGATGCGCGACAGCGCGACGACAGTGACGAGGCCGCAGAAGGCCACGACGATCAGATACGACACCCACGAGAGGCCGCCCCTCGCCAGGCGCGGGATCTTGTCCTGGACAAGGCGCAACAACCCGAGCGCCAAGAAGAACAGTCCGAGACCGATCAGAACGGACCCGGCGACACCGATGCCGATCTTGCGTCCGAGGCCTTTCAGTGGCCCGAGGGTCTCCTGGCGAACGTAGATCTTGACGAGATCGATGATCTCGCCGACCTCGCCCGGCTCGTCGGGCTTGGCCGTGATCTTGGAACCCTTGACCCGGACAGCAGCGTCTGTCGTGCGTATCTGATCTGCCACGGCTCTATGTGTAGCAGGTCGACGAAGTCGTTCCTACGGCTCGTCGAAATCGGCGTCGAGGCCGGTGCCGTTGGAGGGATGCTGGAGCCGGAACTGCTGCAGGGCCTCCGCATCGTCCAATGCCTGACCGAGGAGTTCCAGCCGACGTCGCGTTCCGGGCGCGGCGAGCAGACGTTGTTGGTCGGCCGGCCCGAGGGGCGCAAGCGCAGCGAGGTGGAACGAGGCAACGACAGGGTCGGCGGATATCTCGGCGGATATCTCGGCATGCACGTCGCCGAGTTCGGCTGCGAGAGCGTTCATCCTGCGGACACGTGACCATGTCGCCGCGATCAGGGATTCCATCGCGGATGCAGCGTCGCTGCCGGAGTCGTCCGGACGGTCCTCATCCGGCCAGTCGTCGACATCGGCCAACGGATAGGGATCGTCCGACAACCACCCGTTGATCCGAATCCGTCTCGTGCCGACGGTGATCAGCGCGAACCGGCCATCCTCGAGCTCGCCGACCTGCAGCATCTTGGCGACGGTCCCGACCATCGTCCGGAAGTCCCCGCCACCGACCTCGAAGCCTCGTTCGATCAGCGCAACACCGAATTCGTGCGGAGTCTCCGCCACGCAATCCTGTACCAAACGCCGGTAGCGAGGCTCGAAGACGTGCAGCGGCAGCATGGCTCCCGGCAGGAGCACCGACCCGAGTGGAAACATCGGCATGATCCCCATCGAACGACAATACGTCAATCAGCGCGGTTGGATACTTTCGAGTGTCGGTCCGCTCGGGTACGACCCGAGTGCAGCGGCCAACTGATCCCATACCGGCTGGAAATTCGGCGCCGTTCCGATTCCGGGTCCATCGAGGACGAGCGAGAAATCGATCGTGCCCGCAGTCGTGGTCACGAAGCCTGTCAGGGCTTTGACGTTGGTGAGTGTGCCCGTCTTGGCGTGCAACCTCCCATCGACGGCAGATCCTTTGAACTCGCCCGCCAGCGTTCCCGTCTGAGCGGCGATCGGCAGGCCGACTCCGAGCGGCCCGGTCACCGGCTGGTGTTGAAGGACTTGGAGCAACAGGTTGCACGTCACACTGTCACCTGAGTCGAGGCCGGAGCCGTCGATCATGTTCAACGGGGTCGTGTCGATCCCCCACTGCATCAGTGCCGCTTTGACCCGGTCGATTCCGGCCTGGCG
Source organism: Actinomycetota bacterium (assembly GCA_043746045.1). GTDB lineage: Bacteria > Actinomycetota > Acidimicrobiia > Acidimicrobiales > Ilumatobacteraceae > WLMZ01. The sequence continues at coordinate 1,742 of JAYTRT010000769.1, forward strand.
GGTACCCGCTCCGCTTGCCTTGAACCCGATTTCCTTCAGCAGCAGTTCGGCCGTGTTGTCGTCGCTCGTCGTCAACATCTCCTTGACGATCGTGGACATCGGCACCGAATCGACGGCGGCGAGATCGCCGACCCCCTGCGGCGCCACACCGGTCATCGGCTTGCCCCCGACGGTGATTCCGGCGCCCTTCAGGAGCGCGACGAAATCGGTTGCTGCGCCGAGTGCCGGATCGGCGTAGCGCCTCGCCGGGCTGCTCGGCGTGGCGAACTGCCGGGTCGCGTCGTTGACCATCAGCGCCCCGAGGGGGCCGGCGTCGGTGTTCTGGATCGCGGCGGACCAGGTCGGGACGTAACGCTCGGTGTCGTAGCGCGAGTCGTCAGCGATGACGTTCCCGTCGATTCGGGTGATCCCGGCCTGGGCCAGCTTCAGCACGAGCACCTCGATCGCCGTGGTGTCCGTCGGCGGGTCGGTCTGCACGCTCGCCGGGTACTGCGCGCTCGACAGCAGCGGATCGCCGCCGCCGACAAGGTACAGGTCGCCGGTCACGCTGGCCCCCGACGCGGTGCCGACGAGTCGGGTCGAGTACGTGTAGTCGGGCCCCAGGACGTCGAGCGCGACGGCCGCAGTGATCAGCTTCTCGTTGCTCGCCGGCGTCACCGGCGTCGTCGCACCCTTGGCGAAGATGGTCTGGCCGCCGAGCTGGACGACGAAGCACGAGGTGTCGTTGATCGACGGCGCCATCGCGTTGAGCGCCGCGACCAGCGTGCCCTCGCTCGACATCGTCTGCAACGTCTCTGGCTCGCGCCGAACCGAGATCAGCGGGGTCGTCAGAGCCGCAGGAAGTCGTGGTTCGGTGATGACAGCATCCTGGGCGTTCGCCCTCGGCACGCGTGCCTCGGCCCATCGCCAGAGGAATCCGAAACCGAATGCCGGGACTGCCGCGGCGATCACCAGCATCACGACGGGGCCCATTCCGTCACGCCGCCCGCTGTTGGCCATCAGCTCGTCCCGGCGCGATCGCTCTCGACGGCCACGGCTTCCGACGTGGCCCGGGTGCGTCGGAATTCGGCGTAGCGGTAC
>JAYTRT010000770.1:0-8802 GCA_043746045.1 Actinomycetota bacterium
CGTTTGGTGATGTGCGGTTTGATCTGGCTGCCGAGACCCATGATGAAGCGGCCCTTCGAAAAGCTCTGCAGGTCCCAGCCGACGTTGGCGAGGGTCATCGGATTCCGGGCGAAGGCGACAGCGATCGACGTCCCGAGCTCGAGGGTCGTGGTGTGTTCTGCAGCCAACAGCAGCGGGAAGAACGGATCGTGCGACGTCTCTGCGGTCCACACCCCGGTGTACCCCGCGGCCTCGGCCTCCGAAGCCTGCTTGCCTGCCTTGTGGAGGTCGGTACCGATACCACCGTCGATTTTCATCGTCTCACCCCGGGTTCTGATCGCGAAGGAACTGCTCGAACTCGGCTCCGAGTTCGTCGGCGGTCGGAATCTCCGCCGCACTGAGCGGCGCAGACTCGAATCGCGTCTGTTCGTCGACGGCGTCGTACAGCGTTTCCAATTGTCGCACCATCGCTCCGTGCTCGTCGTTGTCGGCCACCAACTCGTCGAGACGCTCGCGCTGGATGACTGTTTCCTGCCGAGCCGCCGATCCGCTGATCCGGATCGAACAAACCTGTTGCAGTCCGTCGAGCAACGCAACCGTCGCGGCGGGATACGCCATCGATGAAACGTAGTGAGGAACTTGGACCCAGATCCCCAACGCCTCGACGCCCTGCTCGTGGAACGAGTGCTCGAGCACTGCAGCGACGCCGGCCGGGACGTCCACCGAGTTCTTCAACAGTGGTAGGGACGACACGACGTCGGCGGAGGGCGCCGACAACGAGAGGCGCGAGGCGCGCGTATGGGGCGTTGCGAACGGATACGAACCGAGCGCGACCATTCGTTTGGCGCCCAACGTCAGACCGAGCAACGCTGCCTCGGTGCTGAACAGGCGCCAGGCCATATCTGGTTCGGGGCCGGTCAACATCAGCACGTCGCGACCGTCCAGATCCACACCCGCCTTGACCTCGATGTCCGGCCAGACGAGGTTGGTGTTGATCCCGTCGCGTAGTTGCATCGTCGGGCGTCTGGCCCTGTAGTCGATGAACGTATCGCCGTCGAACACGGCGATCGTCTTGGCGTGGCATTCTTGCTCCAGGGCCGCCATCGCCGCAGCGGCAGCGCCGCTCGCATCGATCCAACCCGAGAGCATCACCACCAACGTGGGATCGACCAGCGGCGGAGGAGTTCCACCGACGATGGTGTATGCCGTTGTCATGTCAGCCGTCCGAGAGCGGCAACGGCGCTGGCAGCGGCGGTTTCGACCTGCAGTCTGAACGGCAGCAGATCGTCCGGATCACGGTCACCGAGCGCCCCTCCGAGATACCGCGCGTAGACGCCTTCGAGGATGCAGGCGAGCTTCCAGAACGCGAACGCGACGTAGTAGTCGAGTTGTGACAGGTCGGCACCTGTGGTCGCGGCATAGCGGTCGGCGAGTTGGGCGCGATTGAGGAATCCGGGCAGCGTGGTCGCCGTGCCTGCCCACGACGACAGGGAATCGTCCGGCCCGCTCCAGTACACGAGCAACAGCCCGAGATCGGCCAGCCGATCGCCGAGTGTGCAGATCTCCCAGTCGAGCACTGCAACGACCGCGCCCGCGTCGTCGACCATGCAGTTGTCGAGGCGGTAGTCGCCGTGGACGATCGACGCCGGACCCTGCTCGGGAATCCGTGCCAGCAATGCGGCATGGGCCTCGTCGATGTCGGAGAGTTCGCGGGTCTTCTGCGAGTTCCACTGGCCGTACCAGCGGCGAAGCTGGCGGGCGACGTAGTCCTCGTGTTTGCCGAGTGTGTCCAGACCGCTGGCGACGAGGTCGACCGAATGGATCGCTGCCATCGTGTCGACGATCGATTCGCTCGCCCGTGTGCGAGCAGCGACATCCAACACGGCCGCAGACGACGCGGCGTCACGCAACACATGCCCATCGACGAAGCCCATGACATAGAACGGCGACCCGTTCACCTCGGTATCGCCACAGAAACCGAGTGCTGGGGCGACAGGTACGGCCGATGTGTGCAGGCCGGAGATGATCCGGTGCTCGCGGGCCATGTCGTGCGCACTGGGCAGGACGTGGCCGAGCGGAGGGCGACGGAGAACGTAACGCGAGCCGTTCGATCCGGTGACCCGAAAGGTCAGGTTCGAATGTCCGCCGGCGATCAACTCGAACTCGAACGGCGCCGCAGACCCTGCGATGTTGTGCATGAGCCAAGCAGTGACGGAAGAAACATCGATCCCCGGTGTGTCGCTCATTGCGTCTACACGGTACCGGCTCGCGCCGATGCCATGCCCGGTCCGACTCGACGCAGCGGCGGCGATGCACCGATATCGTTGCCGACATGGCTGTTGACGTCACCGAAGCAACATTTCAGACCGAAGTCATCGATCGATCGAACGCGATGCCGGTCGTCGTCGACCTGTGGGCCGAATGGTGTGGCCCATGTGTCGCGTTGGGGCCGATGATCGAGCGGATCGTCGAGAAGACGAACGGTGCAGTTGCGCTGGTCAAGATCGATGTCGACGCAAATCCCAGTATCGCCAAGGCGTTCGAGGTGCAGTCGATCCCGGCGGTGTTCGCGCTTCGCAACGGCGTCGTGATCGACCAGTTCATCGGTGCGCTTCCCGAGCAACAGATCCAACAGTTCGTCGACGGTCTCCTGCCGTCGGCCGAGGAGCAGCACCTCGCCGCACTGATCGCCGAAGGCGACGAAGTCAGCCTTCGCTCGGCGCTGGAAATCGACCCCGGCAACGAAGATGCGATCGTTGCGCTCGGCGACATCCTCGTCGCATCCGGCAGAGGAGACGAAGCGCTCGGGTTGCTGGCGCGGATTCCCGAGTCCGAGCGGACACGCAAGGTCGCAGCAGGTGCCCGGTTGAGCATGAAGCCGATCGACGATCACGACGCAACGCTGACCGAATTGCTCGATCAGGTCAAAGCCGATGACGAAGCACGTCAGCAGTTCGTCGACATCCTCGAGGTGATGGGCAACGAGGACCCGCGCACCGCCGTCTACCGCAAGAAGCTCACTGCTCGTTTGTACTGACGAGCCTCGCACCCCGCTGCTCGGCCAACGCTTGCAGGAACGTGACGACCTCCGTCGGTGAGTCCAACCGATGCGTGGCATTCGTCGGGCCTGCACCGACTTTGATCGACAGATCTCGCAGCGCCAACGAGGAGAAGACGTTCTCGTCACTCTGATCGTCCCCGATGAAAAATGTCGTCGACGGTTCCAGTCGGGCACGCAGGACGCCGAACGCAATCACCTTCGACGTCGAACGGATGGCGATCTCGAGGACTTTGTGACCGCGATGCAATGTCAACCGGTCAGACGCTGCGAGCTCCGTTCCCAGACGAGCGAGCGTCGCTTCGCCGGCGGCGTCGTCAGCCTGACGAACATGCAGAGCCACGGCGAGCGGCTTGTGCTCGATCCACGATCCGGGCAGGGCGGCCGTTGCGTGCTCGAGCGTCGCAACCGTCGAGTCGAGCAGCAGCTGTTCATCTGCGGTGCGCCGATCCACCTCGGTACCGACTTCGGCGCCGTGCGAACCGAGCAGCAGAACGGTCGACGGAATCGCGAACCGGTGACGAAGATCGGTCAGCGGACGCCCCGAGACGACTGCCACAGTGACACCGGCCGATTCGGTCAGCAGCTGGAGCGCGCCGAGCGCGCCAGGTGCGAGCTGAGCCATCTCCGGTCTCGTCACGATCGGCGCAAGCGTGCCGTCGACGTCCACGCCGATCAACCACGGCCGCGGCATCGCGGCGCATTCGGCGGCGAGCGCGGCGGGACCTGAGACGAGAGGCGGCGCAGCGTCAACCATGTTCACCGTCCGTCGCCGAAGTCGCCGCTTCGGGCCGACCAAAGCGCCCCGCCGCTGCAGCCCCGAGCGCGCCGAGGAACGCCATCGCCCAATCGTCCACCGTGTGTCGGGCGACTTGGGTGCGGAGCGTGTGCATGCGGTGCGACGCGAGCTCCGGTGGCATCGACACGGCATTGCGCATCGCCGCCACAATTGCGTCGGGATCGTGCGGGTTGACGAGGACAGCTTCGGTCAGCTCGTCCGCGGCACCAGCGAATTCGCTGAGGATCAGCACGCCGGTGTCGTCGATCCGAGCTGCAACGAATTCCTTGGCGACGAGGTTCATGCCGTCCCGGCGCGGGGTCACGAGCATCACATCGGCGGCGAGATACAACGCCACGAGTTCGTCGAGACCGAGACTGCGACGCAGGTAGTGCACGGCGGGGTAGCCGATCGACGAGTGCTGGCCGTTGATGTCGCCGACGAGTTGCTCGACGATGTGCCGCTCCTCGACATAGCTCTCGACCCCTTCCCGGCCAGGTACGGCGACCTGCACGAGGACGGTCGGCGACGGGCTGGGATGTGTCGACATCTCGGCTGTCGACTGCTCGTCGAGCAGCGTCCGGAAACTGTGCAGACGAAGATCGATGCCTTTCGTGTAGTCCAGCCGGTCGACACCGAGGAACACGGTCCTCGGATTGCCGAGGCGCGAGCGGATGTCCATCGCCCGACGCTGAGTCGTCGGAGACGCCGCAATCCGCTCGATCTCGCCGTAGTCGATGCTGATCGGGAACGTCCCCACCGTGACACGCCGACCATCGATGGTCCGGACTCCACCCTGTTCGACTTCGGCGTCCAACAGACGCTTGGCGAGTGCCTGGAAGTTCTCGGCGCCGACATGGCGTTGGAAGCCGATGACGTCGGCGCCGAGGACGCCGTCGAGGATCTCCTCGCGCCACGGCATCCGCATGAACAATTCCTGCGGCGGAAACGGGATGTGCAGGAAGAATCCGATCACCAGGTCTGGTCGGAGGGCCCTGAGCATCGCTGGTACGAGCAAGAGGTGGTAGTCGTGGATCCACACGGTCGCCGACGGTCCGGCAGCGTCAGCAGCAGCCTCCGCGAACCGTCGATTGACCTGTTGGTACACGGCCCAACTCTCCGCGTCGAATGTCGATTCTCGAATGGCATCGTGGAACAGCGGCCACAGCGCCCCGTTCGAGACGTGCTCGTAGTAGTGCACGAAATCCGTCTCGGTCAGGGGAACGGCGATCATCTCGATGTCCGCGAGATCGGCCGTCGTTTCGATGACCGTCGCCGATTGCGCATCGTCGCTCTGCTCGTGCGATTGGAGGTGCCCGGGGCCGGATTCACCGTCGCTCCACGTCTCAGCTCGCGAAATGTCGCCGGACCAGCCGATCCAAGCGCCGTGGCGGGTCCGCAACACCCCGAGCATCGCCCGCACGAGACCGCCCGGACTCGTCTGCCACGTGTCGTCGACGTGCTGAACAGGCAACCGATTGGCGACCACTACGAGGTCGTGCCGACCGGTCGGCATCGCTGCGTCAGTCATCGATTCGTCGTCCATCGAACGTTCATCTCCATGCCACTGGATGCCACGGGCCGCGACGAAACAGGTGACCGCCACGCAGTGTCATCCTGCAGTCTGCCCGAAACTCGAACCACCGAAACGTGGACCGGTTGGGATGTAGGGTTTCTGCATGCCGATGGAGAAGCGAAACGGATACCGGCTGTGGGTCGGTGGGCCGGTGCCGAGGGGCTCGGACGGCATCACGCTGGGCTCGGTGATCATTGTTCGATTCGGTCACGAGAACTCGGCTCATCTGCTTCGACACGAACAGGTGCACGTTCGGCAGTGGAAGCGCTATGGGGTTCTCGGCTTCGGTGTGCGGTACATCGGTTCATACGGAGTGTGGCGACTCCGCCTGAAGGGTCATCACGGGGCGTACCTGCGAATTCCACTCGAGATCGAAGCGGAGTGGGTCGCCCGCCGGTCGTTGGCCACCGCCGTTCGGGACCCGGACCTTGCCGAATCGACGCCCAACGGCCGAACCTGAACGGACTGGCGTCGTTCGGCCTCGATTGGTCGCTAACGTGAGCCGCGTCTTCCCCGAGATGTCGTTCGGCGCCACGCGCCGCCGTCCAGGGAGGTGCCGTGAGTTCTGTGCCCGATCGCCCCCTGCCGGCGCGCCCCGTGTCCGAGACGATCCGAGCCTGGTTGCAGTGGTTCGGCCTCGCTCGCCTGATGGTCACCGGCTTGGCGATTCTGTCTGTCGGCGCTGGTGCGTTCTGGCTGCTCCGAGCCCCTGTCACGCCGATCGAGAACACACTGCCGGTCGCCCAGCGGACAACCACGACACAGACCAAGTCGCCGCCATCCGGCGCCTCGTCCGGTCCGACAGGGTCTCGTTCATCCCCGACCACATTCGATCCGGCGAGTCCTGTCACACCGTTTGCGTCGACCGCGACCATAACCGCACCGACCGCTGGCTCCGTTGTCGTCGATGTCGCTGGGGCTGTGTCGCACCCGGGCGTCTACGAACTCGCCGCCGGATCGCGCGTCCATCAGGCACTCGCCGCCGCCGGTGGGCTGGCCGCTGACGCTGACGTCGATGTCCTCAATCTGGCTGCTCCGCTTCACGACGGTGATCGGCTCTATGTGCCGCACAGGGGTCAGCCGGTCCCGGTCGTCGTCGTCCCGACGGGCGGTGCGCAACCGACCCCGGCAGCCGGGGCCACCGGGGCAGTGGCGCCCGCCGTGCCTGCGGCGCCGGTCGATCTCAACCGGGCGTCGGCAGAAGAACTCGACGCTCTGCCTGGTATCGGGCCGTCGACGGCGGCGGCCATCGTCAGCTACCGCGCCCAGATCGGTCCCTTCGCATCGATCGACGACCTCCTCAAGGTGCGTGGCATCGGCCCTGCCAAGCTCGACGCGATCAGAGAGTTCGTGGCTGTGTGATGCTCCCGAACGTCACAGAAGCCCGCGACCGACCACCACTTCGACGCCGACGAGAGCAACGACGACGCCAAGCCAGATGCCTGCGGCGAGCCAGACGAATTCGCGCCAGTAGTCGCTCCATCCGGCGACGGGCGAGCGCGTCGCCCGCCGGGCCGCGACGAAACCGACGACCAACCACAACGCCGCACTGGCCACGATGCCCAGCCAGATTCGTTGGACCCCGGTTGTCAACGGAACGCCGAAAGGCATCAGCGCCGGTGCCGCGAAAATCGCTGCAGCAAACCCAGTCAGCCCACGCCCGGTCGATGCATTGTGACGCAGAAGAGCAACGGCGATCAGGCCGAGGAGGGCCGCAGGCGCGAGTGCTGCGAACGGGCCCATCCGACGAATCCGGTAGCGGAACGCGCGTGGTCCGCCCGGAACGGCTGGCAACGAGCGAAACCCTGCCGGCGACATGAGGCCAGCGTATAGAACGGGCGCCCCGCACTGGTGGCAGACGCTCAGCGACGTCGAGGTGGCGATCGTGGTGGTCCACATCGTTGTCGGCATCTGGCTGCGCCGACTGTTGCCGGTGATCGGGATCGGTGCCGTCTGCAGCGTGATCGGAGCGCGCCGCGTCGTTGCATCCGTCGCAGTCATTGCGGGTGTCACCGGCATGGTGGTGGCGAACAACGCGTGGCGGGGTGTGCTCCCAGATCATCTCGGCAGGTTCGAAGGAATTGCATGTCTGATCACCGACCCGGCGCCGCGGAACGGGGCCACCGTCGCGGTCTTCGAGATCGAGGGCGAACGGTTCGAGGCCTGGGCCCGAGGGTCGCCACGCCGCCGGCTCGCGGCGCATCTCGCCGGGCAGTGCGCCGTGTTGGTCGCCGAACGTCGGCCGCTGACCGGCGTCGCCGGCCGACGCGCAGCAATCCGTCATGTGGTCGGAGGGTTGGACATCGATTCTGTCGGGGACTGGACGATGGGTGATCCGCTCGAGCGAGCCTCGAACCGAGTCCGAGATCTCTTCGGACTCGGCGCATCCGAGCTGAGGACGCCCGATGATGCGTTGTTCGCCGGCCTCGTGATCGGCGATGATCGCAACGAACCGCCAGCGATGATCCTCCAGTTCCGCCGTTCGGGGCTGTCGCATTTGACGGCTGTTTCCGGTCAGAACGTGGCATTCGTGTTGGCCGCGGCCGCCCCGTTGCTGCGAAGGATGCGACCGTGGTTGCGATGGTTCACGACCGTCGGACTGATCGCATGGTTCGTTGCCCTGACGCGGTTCGAACCGTCGGTGCTTCGCGCCGGGGTGATGGCTGGGATCGCCGCAACCGGATTCGTCCTCGGCCGCGAGAAGCCAGCGGCGCGAGTACTGGCACTCGCTGTCGGAGGGCTCGTGTTGGTGGACCCACTTCTCGTGTGGAGCGTCGGGTTCTGGATGTCGGTCGCAGCGACTGCGGGCGTGGCCCTCTTGGCGACTCGTATCGCGCGCGTCGTGCCCGGGCCGAAATGGATCACGGTTCCCGTCGGGGTGACACTCGGCGCGCAGGCCGGGGTCGCGCCCGTCAGCCTGTTGGTGTTCGGGACCCTTCCGCTGGTGTCACTGCCGGCCAATCTGCTCGCAGTGCCTGTGGCAGGGATGGTCATGCTCTACGGACTTCCGGCGGGCCTGGTCGCCGGCGCATTGCATGGCAGTGGGGCAAAGGGTTGGCTGGCGACCGTGGTCCAGATGCCCAGCGAATTGGGCACGAGATGGGTTGCAGCCGTCGCAGCGATCGGAGCGAGAATCGAGCCACCGGCGCCGTGGGCAGCCATTGGCTGGACGACGGTCGTGGCCTTCGTCGTGTTCCGCGTGATGATCAGAGCCGTTGTGGCTCGTCGCGTGTCGGTGTGCGAAGGTGTCGGCCATGGCGCTGCATCTGATCACCGGTGATGACGAATCACTGGTCCACTCAGCGGTTTCGGACCTTGTGCGTCGTTTGGTCGGCGACGGCGACCGCACGCTCATGGTCGACGATTTCGGCGGAGACGAGTACGAGCTACGTGCCGTGGTCGATGCGGCCC
>JAYTRT010000771.1:0-24693 GCA_043746045.1 Actinomycetota bacterium
CGGGACCATACCCCTGCGGTTCAGTGCATAACCGGCGAGTCGTCGACCTCGCTGAAATCCGGTTCCCGACGTTCCGAGAACGCAATCAATGCTTCGATGTTGGCGGGTCCGCCGAGCAACACCTGGAAAGCGGCGTTCTCACGGTCGCGGGCAGCCATCAGTTCGGCACGCAGCGGCGCAACGATCGCGCGCTTGGATTCGACGAGTGAGTTGATTGGTTTGGAGGCGAACACCGCTGCATGACGCAACGTCTCGTTCAGCAGTTCTTCTGGCGCGCACAACTTCCAGGCCAATCCCATGTCGACGCATTCCTGCGGCGACAGCCACTCGCTGCTGAGCAGTGCCCACATCGCGTTCTGGCGCCCGAGCAGCCTCGGGAACGAGGCGCTGCTCGCTGCCTCCGGAGCAACGCCGAGTCGGGTGAACGGACAGCGAACCTTGGCGTCGGTGGACATGAACACGAGATCGCTGAGGGCGAGCATCGTCGCACCGATGCCGACTGCCAGACCGTTGACGGCGCACAGCAGCGGCTTCGGGAAGTCGATCAACTGGTCGACGAATCCGGGGAACCCATGTGCGCCGTTGACGAAGCCGCCGGCGTTGCGTGCAGCCATTTCGGCGAGATCGTTGCCGGATGAGAATGCCTTGCCCTCGCCGGTGATGACGGCGACAGCGATGCGGTTGTCGGAGGCCGCATCGATCAGCGCTTCGGTGGCCGCGTCGTACAGCGCTTCGTTGAACGCATTGCGGACCTGTGGTCGATCGAGGGTGATCACCCGGATTCGGCCGTGGTCGTCGATGCGGATCATGCTGGAACCTCGATGGTCTGTGTCACGTCGAGCGTGACGATGTGCGCGATGTCGGCGGATGAACGACCGATGTGCAGGGTGTAACGGCCGGCGTCGACCTGCCAGCACCGAACGGACTCCGGTGTGGTGCCGAAGTGGCCGACAGCAGTGGGGGCGAGTGTGCCCCTGTAGACGTTGCCGGGGTTCCAGTAGGCGAATGATCTGGCATCCAAGCTGAGAGTGACAGTTCGCGTTTCGCCCGGCTCCAACCAGATCTTCTCGAACGCTTTGAGCTCTTTCGGCGGTCGGACGACTGCCGGAGCAACTGCTCCGACGTAGCACTGCACGACCTCGGCTCCGCGCCGCGCACCCGTGTTGGTCACCGGGACGAGCACATTCACCGTCGCCGATTCTGCGTCGAACACCGCCACCGAAACCTCCGGTTCGCCGATCCGGAAGGAGCTGTAGGAGAGGCCATGACCGAATGCGAACGGCACGGCCAGGCGGCGCGCTTCGTACCACCGGTAGCCCATCAGGACGCCTTCGCCGTAGCGAATCTGACCGTGCTCACCGGGAAAGTTGCCGAACGACGGAGTTTGCTCGATGCACGCGGGGAATGTGGTCGGCAGCCGACCGGACGGATCGGTGTCACCGAAGAGCACGTCGACCAGCGCATTCGACATCTCCTGTCCGCCGAACCAGGCCTGCAGTACGGCAGGCGCCCTCTGCGCCCATGTCGTGGTGATCGGTGCGCCGGCGTTGACGACGATGACCGTCGTCGGGTTTGCCGCGCAGACGCGCTCGATCAATTCGGCTTGCTCGCCGGGGAGGTCCATCGTCGTACGGTCGTGGCCCTCGGTTTCCCAGTCGTTGTTCGTGCCGACGATGACGATGACGGCATCGGCTCCGGCAGCGGCGGCGACGGCGCGATCCATCAGATCGTCGGGCGGCACGGCCTTGCAGCCGAGTTGCACCCCCTGCATCCAGCCGCGCTGCGTGCTCTTGAACTCGATGTCGATCACCGCGCCCCGGTCGGCCTCCAAGTGCAGCGTCGCCTTCAATTCTTCGCGGGCCTGACCGAAGTACGCGTCGCCGCGAGGAGTTGGTTCGTCGATGCCGTCGAACACGACCCGACCGTCCACCATCAATCGCGCCGCGCCGATCTGCAACAGGCTGAGGACGTACGATCCGGTCGCCGGCGGCATGTAGGTCGTCGTCGCTCGGTACGACATGGGTCCCCGGGGGACATCGGTCTCGACCCCGGGCAGCACGAGCAGTCGACCGTTCGCGACGGTGCGCCGGCTGGCCACGTCGCCCGAACATTCGGATCCGGCGAACATCTCGACCGTGAATTCGGACTGCATCACCGGAACGGTGCGGTCGATGTCGCACCCCGGTTCGTGGATGATCGTCACGCTGTCGCCGAGGCGGGCGCGCAGCGCGTCGAGTGGCGTGATCCTGTAGTGGGGTTCGACCTCAGCCGAGCCCCCGCCCATGATCCTGGCCCGCTCGGCGTTCGGCCCGATCACGGCCAGTGTCTTGATCGTGCCCGGGTCGAGTGGCAACACGGCCAACACGGGGTCGTTCTTGAGCAGCACCATCGACTCAGTCGCAGCGCGTCTGGCCAAGGTCCGGTGCTCCGGACGATCGATTGCCACAGGTTCGGTCGGTGCATCGTCGAGTGCCCCGAGTCGGTCGTACACCGAGAGCAGCCGGTGGACGGCCGCGTTCAGCAAGCTCTCGTCGATGGTGCCCTCGAGGACTGCCTGACCGAGTTGGCGACCGTAGAAGCGAGCTGGCCCAGGCATCTCGAGGTCGAGTCCGGCCTCGGCGGCTCCGGCAGTGGTGCCGCCGGCGAACCAGTCGGTGACGACGAATCCGTCGAAACCCCATTCGTCGCGCAGAATGGTCTGCAGGAGAGCCCGGTTCTCCGAGTTGTACATACCGTTGAGGCGGTTGTACGAGGTCATCACTCCGAGGGTGCCGCCCTCGCGAACAGCGAGCTCGAAGGGCACCAGATAAAGCTCGCGCAGCGTTCGTTCGTCGATGACACTGTCGATCGTCATTCGTTCGAATTCGGCTTCGTTGCCGGCGAAGTGCTTGACCGTCGTCGCCACCCCCTGGGACTGCACGCCACGGATCAACGCCGCAGCCAACTTGCCGGTCAGCAACGGGTCCTCGGAGTAGGCCTCGAAGTTGCGGCCCGCCAGCGGAGCGCGGTGCAGATTGACCGTCGGCGCGAGCAGGACCCGGCAGGCTTTGGTCCGTGTTTGGTCACCGAGCGCTGCACCGAGCTCTTCCAGCAACTCGGGATTCCACGTTGCGCCGAGCGCAGCGCCGCATGGAATGTTGAGCGTCCGCACCTGCCGGCCCGCGCCGGGGATCTGCGGACCCCGCGCGCCGGCCGGTCCGTCACTGAGGAACACCTCGGGGATTCCGACCCGCTCGATCGCCACGGTCGACCACGCGCTCGCTCCAGCAGTCAGCGAGGCACGCTCGTCGATCGTCATCGATTCCACCAGTGCCGCAATGTCGCGATTCACGAAAACCCCCCGAGTTCGGACGCGAACCCTAGTTGACGGTTGTCCCGACGAACCTCAGCGACAGGTGTTGTACGACTCGACGGTGCTGATCGCGAACTGCTCCCCGGCTTGGTTGGCAAGCTGTGGATCGAAGTGTTCACCGTCGGGACGCAGCGCCGCATCGTTGGTGTGTTGGTTCATCCACGCATCGAACGGCACCACGCAGGCCTGACCCGGGAACCCGGCGACGACGCGGTCGATGATCGCGTTGAGAGCATCGATTCGCGCCGGCTGACGTCCGGCCACGAATTCGTCCGAGAGCCCTCCGACGCCGACCGTCAGACTGGGGTAGGGACAGCGTGCCCAGAGGACTTTTGGAACACCGGCGCCCAACAACTCGTAGATCGCTGCCGAATAGCTCTGCACCAGGTAGTTGTCGAACGCGGGATCGCCGAGGTGACTCGACGACGACGTGCCGGGCAGCGTGCGTGCAATCGTCTCCCATTGGCACGACATGATCAGGGCCACGTCGGCCGGCACCGACGGCACCGCGGCCGCCCACTTCTTCGGCAGATCGCCGCATTGCGTCGCATTTTTGTCGGCGCCGAAGTCGGTCACGCCACAGCCGATCGTCAGGTCGTCCGCGCCCTCCACGTATGTCACCGCTGCGTTGGGTTGGGGGGTCGCCAGAGCGAGGCTGAACACGATCGAATCGCCCAGCGCCCTGACTCGGAGCGGGGCGGGCTGAGCCGGAATCGTCGTGCTGGTGCTGGTGCTGGTGCTGGTGCTGGTGCTGGTGCTGGTGCTGGTGCTCGAGGCGGGCGCCGACGTGACGGGGCTGGTCGTCGAATTGCTGTTCGATGTGGATCCCGGCGCTGTGGTCGTCGTCGATCCCGGCGCTGTCGCTCCGGGGGCTGTCGTCGATGTCGATCCTGGCGCTGTCGCGCCGGGCGCTGTGGTCGAGGTGACAGTCGGCTTGGCCGTACCTGCCGTGGATCGGGGTGAGGACGACGATGACGACGAGGACGACGAGGACGACGAGGACGAGGACGAGGACGATGACGAGGACGAGGATGGGGAGGAGGAGGAACTCCTGGCAGTCGTCCGGGTGGTCGGTCCGAGTGTGGTTCTCGTCGCCGAGCCAACCGTCGAACTGGTCGAACCTGCCGAGGCCGCGTCACGGCCGAACGTCGTCGATTGCCGTTGCAGCTCAGCGAGGGTCTGGTCGGCGGCCGACAGCGGGGGATGCCACAGGGTCGTTGCTCCCACGATCACCGCGATCGTCAGTGCGGCTGCGGACAGGACCGTGCGGTGACTCCACTGACGTGACCTGATCGGCACCTCGACGAACCGGGCGATCAGCCACGCCATCACGCCGACCACGGCCGCCACCCCGATGAACGTCGACACCGATCCGAGCGAGACCCGTCGCCAGCGGAAGAGCAGAATGACCGGCCAGTGAACCAGGTAGATCACGTAGCTGAGCCGTCCGATACCGGCGATGATCCGGGTCGAACCGAGTCGGGTCAGTGGCGAACCGGGGGAAACAGCGACGAAGATCGCCGCACACGAGACGAGTGAGATGATGGGCAGCAGGCCTTCGGCGATCGTCGCTGACGAGGCTGTCGTCCAGTGGATGAACATCGCCAGGATGAGCAGCGATCCAATGGTCCACACCCATTGCTGGCCGCGCCGCTTGATGGCCAGGTTCGTTCCATGGCGCCACGACGCCAACGCAACGCCGGCGAGGATCTCGCCGATCCGGGTGTCCGTTCCGTAGTACGTGCGAGTGACCGACATCTGGAACACGAGCGGGAGCGCCCACGAGACCATCGCCAGACCGAGGGCGACGAAGCCGAGCAGGCGTGCCGATTCGCGGCGGCGTCTCCAGGCGACGAGCGCGACGAGCAGGGCGACGATGATGTACGACTGCTCCTCGATCGCCAGGCTCCAGAAGTGCAGCACCGGCGACGGCACACGGAACAGCGAGGCGTAGGACGATCCGGAGTGGAGGAAGCGCCAATTGGCGACGTTGGCGAGCGACGCGAGCACATCGCCACCGTTGAAGCCGATGCCGTGGCCGATGTTCGGTGACAGGGCAGCGGTCAATGACACTGCGGCGAGGACGAACCACGCGGCCGGGAACAGACGGCGTGCTCGGCGGGCCCAGAAGTTCGGCAGCGACACAGTGCCGGTGTGTCGAGTTTCGAGCAGCAGATTGCGGGTGATCAAGTAGCCCGACAGTGTGAAGAACAACGACACGCCGAGGAAACCGCCCGGGATGAAGCCGAGGTCGAGGTGGAACAGGATGACGGCGACGACGGCGAACGCACGAAGTGCATCGAGGCCGGGCAGGTGAGTGCTCTTGGTGACCGTCTCCGGGCCTGTGGAAGCGGCTGCAGATGCTTCGCTTCCCAACACCTCGGTGAACCGTAGCAGCTACTTTCGGCCGAATCCGAACAGGTTCTGAGCCACTTTGCGCATCTGGATCTCTTCGGCACCTTCGGTGATGCGGTAGCGGCGATGGTGACGGTAGATGTGCTCGAACGGCATGTGCCGGCTGTAGCCGACGCCGCCACAGGTCTGCATCGCGCGGTCGGCGGCGTCGCACACCAACCGGTTGGCTCGGTAGTTGCACATCGCGACGAGGTGGGTGACCTCCATGTGATGGCTGCGATCGAGCATCCACGCGGTGTAGCGGATCAGTTGGCGCAGCATTGCTGCCTCGGTGTGCAACTCGACGAGCGGGAACTGGATGCCTTGGTTCGTACTCAGCTTCTTCCCCCACGTCACGCGACCGTTCGCATAGGCAACCGCCTCGTCGATGCAGTACTGCGCGGCGCCGAGTGATGATGCCGCCTGCCTGATGCGGTTCTCGTGGACGAAGTGCTGGGCCAGTTCGAGCCCGCGTTCCTGCGGTCCGAACAGCGCTTCCGGACCGACGCGGACATCGGTCAGCGACACTTCGGCATGGTCGGTCGGCATGTTGAACGTCCACCAGAAGAACTCGACTTTGAACCCAGGTGCATCCGTCGGAACGAGGAACGCGCTGATGCCCTTCGGGTCGCCGTTGTCGCCGCTGGTGCGGGCGAAGATGATGTCGTGGGTGGCGTGGTGGAGGCCGCTGTTCCAGCGCTTCATCCCGTTCAGGACCCACTCGTCGCCGTCCTTGACCGCCGTCGTCTCCAGGTAGGTGGCATCGCTGCCGTGGTTCGGCTCGGTCAGGCCGAACGCGAGTCGACGCGAGCCGTCGAGGAAGCCGGGCATCCAGTCGTGGATCTGCTGTGGTGTGCCGAAGTCGCGCATCATCAACACCGTCGGGAAGTTGCCGACGATGCTCGATTCGTTCTGCAGATCGTTGTGCAGACCGAGACCTTTGGCTGCGAAATGCTCACGGATGATGGCCATCTCGAGGTTTGTCGCGCCCTTGCCACCGAAGTCGACGGGGAGTGCCAGCCGCAACCAGCCTGCAGCGTCGGCACGTCGGCGCATCTCGCGCAACAGCGCTTCCCAGTCCTCGGTGGGTACGCCGCCGGCCTCGAAGTTGGTCCGTGAATACTCACGCCGGTGGTCGAAGAAGCGGATGTTGTCGTCCTGCAGTTCGAGCGGCTTGATCTCGCGTTCGATGAACTCGTCGAGTTGAACGAGCGTCTCCTGGATGTCTGCCGGAATGTCGAAGTCCATCTCGCGGACCCTACGAGGTGCCCGATCATCGACGAGAGGTGGACCCGACCCGGCCCGACCCGACCTGTGTGCACCCGGACCAGAGCCGGGTCCGCACAGAACCGCCCCGCGGGGCGCTGTTCGGCTGACAGGTCGCGCAAGCGCGCCCCGCGGGGCAGTTCTGGGCGGGGTTGTTGTGGGCGGCGCAGTTCTGGGCGAGGGTGGGGGTCGCGGGCCGGGCGCTATTGCCTTGTGGCGTTCTTGATCCGTTCGAGGAGGCCATCGCGATGTTCGTTGGCGGTGCGGGTGTGGGCGGCGAGGGCCTGGAGTTCGGTGCCTGCCCGAATCGCGGCCCTGGCCCCCCACACGTCGAAGGCGCGATGCACGCTGCGTTTGTTGATCTGGGTCAGATCACTCGGAACGCCGGCGATGCGGACGGCGACGGCCAGGACGGATGCTTCCAACGCGTCCGGCGCGAAGGATTTGTTGGCGAACCCGATTGCTGCGGCCTCGACGCCCGAGATCGGATCACCCGTCAGCATCAGTTCCATCGCCCTGCGCATGCCGAGCAGGACCGTGTGGTACTGCCAGTCCGGTGGGCTCATCATCCGTACGACGGGATAGCTGATCTGCGCGTCGTCGGCGACGTAGACGAGGTCGCAGGCCGATGCCAGTTCGGTCGCGCCGGCAATGGCGTAGCCGTGGATCTGGGAGATGACCGGCTTGGCCAGATCCCAGATGCTGAACCAGGTGTCGTTGCACTGGCGCGCCCATTGACCATCGCCCGGCGCAGAGTAGAACGGTGCGCCCTCCATCAGTGGGCCGCCGCCGAGGTCGTAGCCGGCGGAGAAGCAGGCGCCTGCACCGCGCACGATCGTGACGCGCGCGTCGGCGTCGTGGTCGTGGTTGCGCAAGGCGTCGAGCAGTTCGACGCGCATCGGGGTGGAGATGGCATTGCGCTTTTCCGGGCGGTTGAGCGTGATCCGTCGCACGTGTTCGACGGGGGAGTCGACGAGAATCGTCGAGTACTGGGATTCCGCGGTCATGATCCGTCTTTCAGGTCGGCGACGAGGCGCAGTTCTTGTTCGGTGGAGGCATCGACGATCAGGCCGGTCACGGACGTCGGCGGAGACCACGTTGCCCACCGCCGACGGATTCTTTGCTCGTCTCCGATGAAGGCCGACTGCTCCAGATATTCATCGGGCACCGAGTCGATCGCCTCCTGTTTGCGGCCGGCCAGCCACAGCTCCTGAATCCGCTCGGCCTCGACCGGAAAGCCTCGGCGAGCCATCGACTGGCGATGATAGTTGTGTGAGGCGCTGCCCATTCCGCCGACGTACATCGCGGTCAGCGGCCGCATCGCGTTCAGCGTCCCGGCGACATCGTCGGTGAGTTGGATGCTGCAACCCGTGAACACGTCGAACTGCTGCGGCCGACCGCCGCGCTTGCGCCAGCCCCGCTGCAGATCCTCCACGTGTGCACCGTCGGGTCCCAGCCCCATCGGCAACCAACCGTCACAGACCTCGGCGCAGAGTTCGGTGTTGCGTGGGCCGCCGGCAGCCAGCCAGATCGGGATCGGTGCCACCGAATGCAGGATCGAGCGCAGTGGCTTGCCTTGGCCGATCGAGCCCGGGCCGGTGTACGGCAGCGAGATCTCCGAGCCGTGATGCACGACCGGCTCTTCGCGATCGAGCACCTTGCGGACGATGGCGACGTAGTCACGCAGACGTGCGTTCGGATGTCCCCACGGTTGGCCGTACCAGCCTTCGACGATCTGCGGACCGGAGACGCCGATGCCGATGATCACACGACCGCCCCCGGCCAACGCATCGATCGTCATCGCGTGCATCGCCAACGTTGCCGGGGCCCGAGCGGCGAGCTGGACGACGCCGGTTGCCAGCTTGATCCGCTTCGTCAGCCCGGCCAGGTAGGCAAGGGGCGACAGTGCATCGGCGCCGTATGCCTCGGCGCTCCACACGGAATGAAAGCCGAGATCCTCGGCGGCACGAACCAGATCGACGGGAATCGTCAGATTCGCCGAGCGGTACAGGTTCAAGCGGAGGGCGAGGTCCATGGGTTCGGTGTGTTCCCGTCGTGGTCGGTTCAGCAGGTGGGTCGAGCAGTGGGTCGAGCTGGTCGGTCGAGCAGGCCGGTGCAGCCGGTCAATTCAGGGCGAGTGCGATGGGTTCGGTGTTGCGTGGTCGCACGACTCGGGCGATGAGCAGGATTGCGATCAACAGGATGCCACTGCCAGCCGTCACAGCTCTCAGCGACGTGGCATCGGCGATCGGTCCGTCGATGAACAGTCCGAGGGGATAGGCGAATCCGAGCACGAAGTTGTTGAGGGTCAACGCACGTCCGCGCAATTCGGGCGGTGCCGACTGCTGGGTGATCGACGAGAACGACGAGATGCAGGCCATGTATCCGCCGCCGGCCAGGGCAAGGAAGAACGCGGCGAGCACGATGTTCGGCGAGATTCCGTAGAGCACGATCGCAGGACCGAAGAACGACACTGCCCCGACCGTCACTCGGCGCATCCCGAACCGGTGCGTGAGAGACCCGATCGATGCTCCGGCGATCACAGCACCGATGCCCTGCGCCGTGACGAGCAGCGACGTTCCGGATTGCCGAGTGTGGAAGACCTTGGTCGCCATCTGGGCGATGAAACCGATGAACGGCGCGCCGATCAGGGCAACGACGAACATCAATGGAAGCATCGAACGCACCGCCGGATTCGTGCGGCCGAAATGTATCGAATCGCGAATCGCCTGCAGGATCGGCCGCTTCGTCCGTGGCGTCACGGGTATCACGGCGAACGAGATCGCGATGATGACGGCGAAGAAGCTGATCGCGTTGCACCACAGCGCCGCTGGTACGCCACCGATCCAGATCGCGAGTCCAGCAGCGGTGGGTCCGAGGATCCGGCCGAGGTTCCACTGTGTGCTGCTCAGACCGATCGCGGCGACAAGATCCTCGGGAGGTACGAGGTCCGGCAGGGTGGCCTGGAACGACGGGAATCCAATGGCGTTGACGCTGCCGGCGGCCAGTGACATCAGCGCGAGGATTGCCGGAGTGGCAGCGCCGGTGGCCACGATCAACGCGATCGACGCCGCAATGACGGCAGCCGCGACATTGGTCCAGATCAGGATGTTGCGTCGACGGAAGCGGTCGGCCCAGGCGCCCCCGACCGGGCTGAGTAGCGCCGTCGGCAGAAAGCCCGCGGCTGCGACGACGCCGGACCACGAAGCCCTCGATGTGTCAGCCACGTAGAAGCTGAGTGCGGTCGTCTCCATCCATGTGCCGATGTTCGAGACCAGCGCACCCATCCAGACCAACGCAAAAGCCCGATGTCGGAACGGGGCGAACGCAGTGGATGGCATGCCGTGCAGTTGCTGGTCAGTGGCCGGTGGCGGCGACCCGCAGCTTCACATCGTCGCGGAGGTCACCCTTGGCGACCTTGCCACCGGACGACAACGGCAATGCGTCGACTACGAACAGGTACTCGGGATAGATCTCCTTGGAGACACCCCGCGCCATCAGATGGGCCGCGAGATCCGCGAGCCGGAGGTCGGCCGCACCAGTGCGCAACTGCACGTACACGGCGACCCGCTCGCCGAAGATGGGGTCCGGCGCGGCAACTGCCGCGGCGTGGGCCACGTCGGGATGGCTGCCGACCTCGGCCTCCACCTGTGGAGCACTGATGTTCTTGCCGCCGCGGATGATGATGTCGGAGGTCCGCCCGACCACCGTCATGTATCCGTCGTCATCGATGGTGCAGATGTCGGCCATCAACATCCATCCGTCGCCGGTGAACAACTGAGCGTTGGCCGCATCGTCGTCGAGGTAGCCAGGGCTGAGCGCCGGTCCGCGACAGCCGGGCTGACCACGACCCGTGCCTGTCACGTCGACGCCGTTGTCGAACAGCCGCACTTCCATTTCGTCAGCAATCCGCCCC
This sequence comes from Actinomycetota bacterium, assembly GCA_043746045.1. GTDB lineage: Bacteria > Actinomycetota > Acidimicrobiia > Acidimicrobiales > Ilumatobacteraceae > WLMZ01. The sequence goes on from JAYTRT010000771.1 coordinate 10,929, forward strand.
GCGCTGTGAAGGCGATGGTCAGCGTCGTCATCGAGCGTGGTTCCGCTCAGCAGCCCGGTTTCGTTCGACCCGTAGAACTGCAGGACGGTTGCGCCGGTGCGCTGCTCGAAATCGAGGGCGCGCAGATACGGGACGGGCTCGCCGCCCGTGAACATCACGCGCAGCGACGTGAGGTCGCGCTCGTCCGCTGCGGACTCACCGAGCAGCATGATGAACTGCGTACTCACACAGCACAGCGTCGTCACCCGTTCGCGCTCGATCAATTCCAGCGCTTGCAACACATCGAATCGCTCGACCGTCAGCGTGGTCGAACCCAGGACGAGCGGGGTCACGTGGCTGGTCCACACGCCGAAGCCGAACGGAGTCGCAACGGCTGCGAAGAACACGTCGTCGCCGGTGAGTGCGCCATTCTCGACCGCCTTGCGGTGGAAGTACATCCAGCGGTTCTGATGGTGTGTCACGCACTTCGGTAGACCCGTCGTGCCCGACGTGGAGTTGATCAGGAACAGGTCGTCCGGGCCGATCCGGCGCTGGCGCTCGTCGACTTCGTCCAACACCAGGGCGGCGACGGCCTCTCCGTCGACCAGCACGGCGACGTCGTCGATCTCGAAACGGGGCACGACGACGTGGCGCTCGATCGCGAGACCGTCGGCGCGCAACGCGTCGATCGCGGCGGCCTGGTCGTGGCCGCGGTGTTCGGAATGGGTGACGATGATCTTCGCGCCAGTCTTGTTCAGCAGGTGCTTCAGTTCCCGGTCGCCGGCTCGCGCACCGATGCCGACCGCCGTCACTCCGGCCCGTTCGGCGCCGAGCAGCACGGCGTGGATCGTCGGTCCGTCGGGCAGCATGATTGCAGCACGGTCGCCGGCACGGGCACCAGCCGCGACGAATGCAGCGGCGACGCGATCGGCCGCCGTATCCAGTTGGCGGTACGTGAACGAATGCTCTGGCGTGACGTAGGCGACCTTGTCGCCCTGTGTGATGACGTGCATCCGGACGTGGTCGGAAACGGTGGTGTCCCCCCACCATCCGTTGTCCCGAAATCGTCGGGCCTGCGCGGGATCGACGACGTTCCTGAAAGCCGTCATGTGTATCTCGGTTCGAGGATCAATCGCACGGCTCGCTCCATCTTGACGCCCACCTCGTGAATCGGGAATCGTCCGTTCGCCCAGCCGATCAGCGACGAATGCCAGACCTGCCCGATGAGGTCGATCAGGCCTTCGCGGACGTCGGCGTCGAGGTCGAGCAGGAACGGTTCGAGCATCGACCTGATGTGACTCGACACTTCGCCATTGGCCTCGGCAACGCCGGCATCGTGCGATGACAACGCCTTGACGAGTGCCTCGCCGAGACGCGGCTGTCGTTCCAGCGAATGCGAGGCGCGGCGTAGCACTTCGACCACCTGCAGGACCGGGGACGCTTCGGTCGGCGGGCGTTTGGTGATCCTGCCGCGCAGATCACCCGTCCACGACGCCATCGCAGCGGCGAGGAGATGATCCTTCGAGCCGAAGTAGCGGTACAGCGTGCCCAATGCGATGTCGGCACGGGCTGCGACGTCGCGCATCCGAACCGCGTCGTAGCCGCCCTCGGTCCCCAATTCCAGCGCTGCTCGGATTGCGCCGTCACGTCGGGCGAGCTGGCGAGGTGTGACAGGCTGGGTGATCTCCGGCCGCCGGATCTGGAGGGGAGCGGTCTCCAACTGGGTCATTGTCCGCCAATCGTAGGGGTCGATCGAACGGTGCGCCGAGTTCGCGTTGCGCCCAAGACTAGAACGTGTTCTATATTGGTGTCGATGCGTACCGAACTGTGTGACACCCTGGGCCTCGAATATCCGATCTTCGCCTTCAGCCATTGCCGCGACGTCGTCGCCGCCGTCAGCAAGGCGGGGGGCATGGGCGTGCTCGGTGCCGTCGGCTTCAGCGCCGACCAACTCGAGACGGAACTGGTGTGGATCGACGAGCACGTCGGTGGCAAGCCGTATGGGGTCGACATCGTGATGCCGGCCACGTCGGCCGGTGTGGATGGCTCCGACACCGAAGCCCTGCTGGCGCAGATCCAGGCGATGATCCCCGATGCCCACCGACGCTTCGTCGATGAACTGATGGAGCGTTTCGACATTCCGCCTCTGCCCGAAGGTGAGCGCGCCGGTGGCGTGCTCGGGTGGGCCGAGGGCGTCGCCCGGGCCCACGTGGACATCGCCTTCGGGCACCCGATCTCGTTGATCGCCAACGCCCTCGGCTCGCCGCCGAAGGACATCATCGACCGTTCACACGATGCAGGTATCAAGGTCGCGGCGCTGGCCGGCAAGGCCCAGCACGCTGTTCGGCACGTCAACAACGGCGTCGACATCGTCATCGCCCAGGGCCACGAGGCCGGCGGCCACACCGGTGAGATCACGACGATGGTGCTCGTTCCCGAGGTGGTCGAGGCCGTGCCTGGCACGCCGGTTCTCGCCGCCGGAGGCATCGGCAGTGGCCGACAGATCGCGGCTGGGATGGCGCTCGGTGCGCAGGGTGCGTGGACGGGCTCGATCTGGCTGGCGACCACCGAGAGCAGTTCGGCTCCCGAGCACCTCGAGCGTTACCTGGAGGCGACGTCCAGCGACACGGTCCGCTCGAAGAGCTACACGGGCAAGCCGGCGCGCATGCTCCGGTCGGTGTGGACCGATGCCTGGGCCGATCCGGCCGGCCCGGGTCCGCTCGGGATGCCGCTGCAGAACATCCTCACGGCGGAGGCCAACGCGCGAATTGCGCGTAGTCATCGCAAGGATCTCGCTTTCGTTCCGGTGGGTCAGATCGTCGGCAGCATGCGGAGTGTTCGTCCCGTTCGCGAGGTGATGTTCGATCTCGTCGAGGGCTACATCGAGGCAGTGCAGCGGCTCAGCGCCGGCCTCGAAGGCTGACCAGTTTCCGGCCCGCTCGGGCTCACGGCTTCGGGTGGGCGAGCAGGAACTCGATCACCTGATCGGCGAACGTCGGCTCGATCAACAGCGGAATGTGCGGCGCACCCGTGAGGGTCCACAGTTCCGCGTGACCGCCGGGGCGGCAGCCGGTGGAGTACGACTGGACCGTCGCCGGGTCGCCGACCGAAATCGGACGAGGTGCCGGCGGCGGACTGTCGGCCGTGGTGCTGCAGCCGTTGTAGGCGGCCCAGGTCTGCACCGTCGTCTCCGCCGAGGGATAGGCGACGGTTCTGATCGAGCCGCCCGTGTAGCTGATCGTCGCGTCGTTGGTGCCGTGGATCTCCAGGACCGACACCGGTTCGGATGGTGCGCAGGCCGAGGGTGTGGCAAACGTCGCGCCGGCCAGACTGACGATCGCGGCGACCTCACCAGCATGGTCGCACGCCATCCGGTAGGACATGAAGCCCCCGTTCGAGTGTCCGACGAAGTAGATCCGCTTCGGATCGACCTTGACTCTGGCGCTGATCTCGGTGATCAGACTGTCCAGATATCCGGCATCGTCGACACCGGTGTGGCTGAGATCGCAGCACGCGTCCGTTGCGTTCCACAGCAACCCGCCGATCTGTACGGTGTGGCCGTCCGGCACCAGATACAGCATTCCCTTGGCCGAGGCGACGGGTGCGAGCTGCATGTAGGCCTCCTCCTGAGCGCCGCTGACGGCCGCGCCGTGCAACAGGATCAGGAGCGGAGCAGCGACTGCCGGGTCGTAGTGCGCCGGAACGCGCACGGTGACGGGGAGCGATCCGCCGACGACGAAGTCCGGTGTCGTCGCGTTGCTCGGGCTGGTTCGGCGCGTCGACGCCGCATCGGTCTCGGAAACATCCGAGGTGGACGAGTTGCGGAGATACAGCCCGACTCCTCCGACGAGGACGGCCAACAACCCGAAGATGAACGCCAATCGCCACCTCATCCCGTCGGTCCGGGCTGAGGAGGCGATTGCATCCGGACATTCTGGCCCATCGGCCGTCAGCTGGTGGGGAAGGGATCGATCTCGAGCAGTTGCGCCAGGAGTCGAGTGACCGGATTGTCGAGCTCGGCGTCGATGCCGCCTGCCGGGATGACACCCCAGTCGTCGTACATCTGGATGATCCGCATCATCACGATCGCAAAACGGAAACCGGCGAAGATCTCGTACCAGAGCAGGTTCTCTGCCTTCTCGCCGGTGCCGGCCTCCCACATCGCGACGGTCTCGTCGTGGGTGCCCATGCCCTCGAGATGTGTGCGGTCCATCAGCTGGAAGGCATCGAGGAACAGCCACCAGCCGAGATCCATCTCGTGGCCGCCGAGCGACAACATCTCCCAGTCGACGACCGCGCTGACGTCGCGTCCGTCGAACATGATGTTGCCGAGACGGGCATCACCCCAGGACAGCGCGGTGGGGCGGTTCGTCGGCATGTTCTCGTTCATCCACTCCCAAGCGGCCTGGGCCACTGGCTGCGCCTTGCCGCGAGATGCCCACTCGTACGACCGGCGCCAGTACTCGAAGGTCTGATCGAAACCGGTCGTGCCGAGTTCGGGCTTGTCGAGGAACGCGACCATCTCGAGCGGCACCTTGTGCACGCCGATCATGGCATTGATCGCGTTTTCCCACTGTTGGCGACGCTCGGCCGGCGTTGCGTCGAACAGGGGTCCGGCCTCGTTGTAGCTCGGCACGTCGGCGGGGGCTGATCCGTTGACCTTGCGCATCAGGAAGAACCGTGAACCGAGCACACTGGTGTCCTCTTCGAACCACAGCGTCGGCGGTACCGGTACGTCGCTGTGCTTGTCGAGCGTTGTCAGGATTCGGTGCTGAAGGGCGAAGTCGGCCTCCATGAAGACCTTGTAGCCCGACGGCTCGATGCGCACCACGACCGAATCGCTCATGTCCTGGCCGTTGCTCTTCCACGTCAGATCGGCGAGCAGGGTTTCATTGGAATATCCGGATCCGCTCGGGGCGCTGAACTCGGAGATGGCCACGTCGGTGACAGGTGATCCACTGCCGTCGGCGAGCTTCGGCCCGATCCAATTCTGTAGTGCGATCCGTGATTTTTCGAGATCGCGTTGAGCCGGAATCGGCATCTGAATTTCCCCCTGTGAGATGTCGGCAGAACTGAAACGTGTTCCAGTCAGATGGTTAGGGTTGGATCCATGACTGATACAGCGACCCGACCCCAGAACAGTGTTACGGGCAGCGATCATTACACGATCATCACCGCCGACTCCCACGCAGGTGGGAGCCACGCCCAGTACCGCGAGTACCTCGACCCGAAGTACCGAGACGATTTCGACGCATGGCGGGGCAAGTACCGCAACCCGTTCAAGGACCTCAAGGACGACCGGCGCGAGCGCAACTGGGACAGTGACCGTCGCTGGAGCGAGCAGCAGACCGACGGCGTGATCGCCGAGGTCATCTTTCCGAACACCGTGCCGCCGTTCTTCCCCAGCTTCGTCTTGTTCGCCCAGCCGCCGAAGCCCGACGAGTACGAGCATCGTCTGGCCGGCATCCGCGCTCACAACCGCTGGATGGCAGATTTCGTCGCCGAGTGCCCCGACCGTCGGGCAGGCATCGGGCAGATCTTCACGAACGACATCGACGATGCGATCGAGGACATCCACTGGATCAAGGACCATGATCTGCGCGGTGGTGTGTTGATGCCGAACATCGCTCCGGACGTCACCTGGCTGAAGCCGATCTACGATCCGGAATTCGACCGCATCTGGGCCCTGCTCGAGGAACTGCAGATGCCGATCAACGTCCACGGTGGCACTGGAGCGCCCAACTACGGCGCGTACCCCGTCGCACAGTTGCTGTACATCACCGAGGTCGGCTTCTACTCGCAGCGACCGCTGGTGCAGATGATCCTGTCGGGGGTGTTCGAGCGATTCCCCGGACTGAAGTTCGTCATCACCGAAACAGGTGGGGCATGGATCCCGCCGCTGCTGGATCGTCTCGATCAGACGATGGCCAAAATCCGTGACACCGGCGCGACCGGCGAGATCCGCTACTCCAAAGACGTCGTCCTGCCGAGGTTGGCCAGCGAGTACTTCGCCCAGAACTGTTGGGTCGGCGTCAGCCAACCTGGTCCCGCCGACGCAGCGGTGCGCGGCCTCATCGGCAACGACCGGTTCATGTGGGGCAGTGACTATCCGCACGACGAAGGCACCTACCCGTACACGCGTGAGCACCTCCGTCAGGTGTTCCACGGCGTGCCGAGCAACGAGATGCGCAAGATCCTCGGCGGCAACGCGGCCGACCTGTACGGCTTCGATCTGGACAGCCTGGCCGGACTGGCCGAGCAACACTGCCCGACGATCGAGGAGCTCGATGTTCCGCTCACCGTGATGCCCGACAACCCCAACGAAGCGCTGCTCAAGGGCGCTTCCGGGACGATGCTGTAATCCGAATGGACTTCGACGACACGCCAACCGAGGCCGAATTCCGCGCCCAGGCGCGAGCGTGGCTCGAGGCCCACGCCAAGCGCAGGGACCCGACCGCTGTCGGCCATGGCGGCCAACCCGTCGCCCGGTCCGAAACGGAGATGAATCATGTGCGCGAGGCCCAGGCCTGGCAGGCAACGCTGTACGAGAACGGGTGGGCGGGCATCACCTGGCCGACGCAGTACGGCGGTCGCGGTGGCACATCACTCCAGCAGATGATCTTCAACCAGGAGCTGTCCAAGTTCGACGCAGCTCCGGGCGTGTTCGCCCAGGGAATCGGTATGGCTGGTCCGACGCTGATCGCCCACGGCACGCCCGAGCAGAAGCAGCGGTTCCTCGGACCGATGCTGCGCGGTGACGAGCTGTGGTGCCAGTTGTTCAGCGAGCCGGGTGCGGGCTCCGACCTGGCCGCGCTCAGCACCAAGGCGGTCCGCGATGGCGAGGAATGGATCGTCAACGGCCAAAAGGTGTGGACGTCCAGCGCGCACTATGCCGACTGGGGAATTCTCCTCACCCGCACCGATGTCGATGTACCGAAGCACCAGGGGATCTCCTACTTCCTGGTCGACATGCGGACGCCCGGCATCGATGTCCGTCCGCTGAAGCAGATCACGGGCATCGCCCACTTCTCCGAAGTGTTCTTCACCGACGTCCGCATCCCTGCTGCCAATCTCGTCGGCGACGTGAACCGTGGGTGGGGCGTCACGATGACCACGCTGACCAGCGAGCGCACCCTGATCGGTGGCAACGCGGCGATCACCAGCAAGGACATCGTCGATCTCGTCGGTCGTTCCGGGCGCGCCGACGATCCGGTCGTGCGTCAAGGCGCAGCGTCGATCGTCATCCAACTGGAGATCCTCAAGTACATGGGGCTGCGCGTCCAGACGTCGATCAGCCAAGGGACCGCAGCTGGTTCGGTGAGTTCGGTGCTCAAGCTCGGCTACACGCGTTTGCAAGCCGAGATGAACGACTTCACTGTTGCCCTCGCCGGGGCCGCGGGGATGTTGTCCAGCGATGATGATCCGGCAACAGCACGACGCACGGCGCAGTTCCTCGGTCAATGGAGCAGTCGAATCGGTGGAGGCACCGATCAGGTCCAGCGCAACATCGTCGGCGAGCGCATTCTCGGCCTGCCGGGCGACCCGCGCGTCGACAAAGACGTTGCGTTCAAGGACATCCCCCGCTGATCTGATCGCTCAGGGGGCGTGCTGGTCAGGTGCGCCGGTTCGGCGGAGCACCAGTTCTGTGATCGACGCCGACGCCGAGAGGCGCATCAAGAATCGGACAGCTTCGGCCACGTCCGCAGGCGCGAGCATCGCGGCGGCTGTCAGCTGACCGTCCAGCCACGACGTCATGTCGGTGTCGACGAAGGCCGGACAGATCGCGCAGGCGCGCACTCCATGAGCCGACTCTTCGACCGCGATCGACCGGGCCAGCGACACCGCAGCGGCCATGCTCGCCGAATATGTCGCGAAGCCGGCCGTCGGCCAGATGCCGGAGATCGACGATGTGATGACGAACCACCCCGCACTCTGCCGAAGCAACGGGAGCGCCGCCGCAGCCAGTGCGAACGGTGCTCCGACATTGGTCCGGAGCATCTTCTCGACATCGCGCGGTGCGGCCTCGGCAACCGTACCGCTCGCTCCTCGGCCGGCGTTGGCAACGACCACGTCGAGGCCGCCGTGTCGTGAGACGTGATCGTCGACAAGTTCGCCAGCGGCCCCATCGATCGACACGTCGAGAGCGACGGTGTGCACCTCGAATCCGGCCGCGCGCAATCCGTCAGCTGCTGCCAGCAGACGTGGTTCGCGCCGAGCGGCCATGGTGACGGCATGACCGTCCTCGCACAGCGCACGCGTCACTGCGAGCCCGATGCCGGCCGAGGCACCGGTGACGATTGCGCTCACGAGAGGTCGTCGAATGCGGCAGCCATCAGGTCGACAGCTTGGCAGAGTTCGTTCGGGCTGAGCGTGGAGTACGAGAGTCGCAAGGAATGGTGGAACTCGCCGCCCGGATCGGTGGTGAATTCACTCCCGGGGACGAGCGCCAACCCGCGAGCGCGGCACGCCGCGATCAGCGCGCCCGATGTGATCGACGGATCGACGATTTCCGCCCAGGCGAACATGCCACCCTCCGGACGGCCGATCGTCAGCCGGCCGATGAGTCGGTCCTCGATGGCCCCGACCAGCGCTGCGGCTCGTTCGGCGTAGATGCTGCGCAGCAGGGCCAGGTGCGCCGACCACTACTCGGGCCGGTCGAGGAGCACGCTGACGATCCGCTGTGGGAGCGACGATGTTGCGAGGTCGGCGGCCTGTTTGGCGAGGACGATCGGTCGGTGCAGCCAGGCCGGCGCGGTCATGTATCCGACGCGCAAGCCGGGCGCGACCACCTTGCTGAACCCGCTCAGATGGACGGCGTTCTGGGTGATCGACGCGATGGGCGCGATGTGTTCACCGCTGAACCGGAGCCGGCCGTACTGGTCGTCCTCGACGATCACGAAGCTGAACTGCTGTGCCAGATCGGCGAGGTGTCGTCGGCGAGGCTCGGACAAGGTGGCACCACTCGGGTTGGAGAAGTTGGTGCACAGGTAACACAACGTCGGGCGGAGTCCCTCCGTCAGACGTCGTTCGAGAACGTCTGTGTCCATGCCGGTCGAGTCGCACGGGATGCCGACAACGCGAGCACCGGTCGGCACGATTGCACGGAGCGCTCCGACATAGGTCGGGCTCTCGACCACTGCGATGTCGCCGGGATCGAGCAAGACCCTGGCGACCAGGTCGATCGCCTGTTGCGAACCGCTCGTGACGACGATTCGCTCTGGCGGAACGTCGAACTCGATCAGGTCGGCAATCTGGGCGCGCAGGCGTTGGTCGCCTTCGGCAGATGTGTACTGCAGGCTCCGGACGTCGTGCGCACGCAGCAGATCGTTGGTGATGTCGGCGATCTCGTCGAATGGGAAGGCCTCCACCGGTGGCAATCCACCAGCCAATGACAATCGCGGAGGATGGCCGTCGGACAGCATCTCGCGAAGCGCCGACGGCCGGAGCAACGTCGCGTGCCGTGACAGGAGAGGTTCGCTCATGGTTTCCGGACTCGCTCCTATTCTCGCTAAGATTATAGTGTTAACAGGTACAGTCGCTGGGGGCTTCAGTGGCTGTCATCACCGAGGGGGACGAACAGTGGATCAACCATGGCTGGGTACGAGCTTCAACCGACGAAAGTTGTTGCAGTACGGATTGGTTGCGGTGCCAGTGGTGCTCGCGGCCTGCGGGAGCAGCTCGAGCGGTGCGAAAACCTCGACGCCGGCACCCGCAGCGGGTCCGTCGACGACAAACGGATCTCCGTCGACCACCGGTGCGTCGAACGCGACCGCGGTCGCCGACACGACAGTCGGGACGGTTGCGGCGACGACCGCGGTGCCAGCCGGTTCCGCCAGCACGGCGGTCGGTGTGGACACCACTCTTGCCGCAACGACGACAACGGCGCTCTCCGCCGTGCCGAACGACCCGACTGCGATACTCAAGTTCGGTGCGATGCGTGGCTCGAGCTACGACCCGATGGTCGTCGGCACACAGACCGAGTACCCACAGCTGAACGTCATCTTCGACACACTTGTCTCCATCGATCCGCTGACCAACGAGGTCCTGCCGAGGATCGCCACGAAGTGGGACATCCAGGCCGACCGGATCCGTTTCACGCTGCGCGATGGCGTCACCTTCCAGGACGGCACGCCTCTCGACGCTGCCGCTGTCAAGTTCAGCATCGACCGCACGATCAAGGATCCGGAATCCAACATCGCCACCCGTGTGCCGATGCTCGGCAGCGTCGAGGTCGTCGACCCGAAGACGGTGGACCTCGTCATGGCCCAGCCGGAGCCGGTGCCGTTGCTGTTGCAGCTCGCCGACCGCACCGGCATGATCGTCTCCCCGACCGCCGTCAAAGCCGCAGGCAACAGCCTCGCGTTCAGCGCCGCACCAGTCGGTGCGGGCATGTACAAGGTGCAGGGCCAATGGTTCCCGCGTGAGTCGATGTCGGTTCGGGCCTGGGACGGTTACTGGGACAAGGGAGCGGCCAAGCTCGGTGGTATCGACTTCACGGAGGTCGCGATGGCAGCCCAGCTCAATGCGCTGCGCGCCGGTGAAGTGGACATGGGGAGCTATCAGGGCGCCGATGCCGATTCGATCAAAGGCCAGGGCAACCTGCGCCTGACTGTGGGCTACACGCCGTTGATCAAGGGACTGGTGATCAACATCACCGAGGCGCCCTTCGACAAGCTCGAGGTGCGCCAGGCAATCGCGTATGCGATCGACCGGGACGCAGCGGTCAAGGCTCTGACGTTCGGCTACGGCCGACCGGCCTACCAGATGTTCGCACAGGGGTCGGTTGCCTACGATCCGGCGCTCGAGGGTCACTACAAGTACGACGTCGACAAGGCGAAGGCGTTGCTCAGTTCGGTCGGCGTCAGCGATCTCAAGTTCGACTCGATCATCGGATCCACGTCAGCGCCCTACGTTGCGTTCGGTCAGTTCTTGCAGGCCAACCTGAAGAAGGCGGGCATCAACATGAACCTCGAACTGGTCGATACGTCGACGGTGATCAAGCGGCTGTACGGCGACTTCACCACGCCGTCCGCTCCCATCGCGACCAGTGGTGGCGTGGCCGACACGATCATCCGGCTTCAGTTGTTGAACGACGGCGCGTTGAATGCCGGCAAGGTCGAGGTACCAGGGGTCCGCGAGCTCGTGCTCAAGGCTGCAGTCGCGAAAACGACGAAGGAGGCCCAGACCGACTATCAGGCGATCTCCAAGATCCAGGTCGAAGGCGTCTATTCGATCATCCCTGTCTTCAACGAGCCAGCGTTGCTCGGATATACCGAATACGTCGGTGGAGTGACCCGCGGCTTCGCCGACACGGACAACAGCCCGGAGATGTTCCGTGGTATCTACATCACGCAGAACAAGGTTCCTGCCGACAAGTGAACGAGCTGGCAGGTCGGGTGGCGATCGTCACCGGTGCGGCGCAGGGCGTCGGCCGGGCGATCGCCGATGCCTTTGTCCGCGCGGGCGCTCGGGTCGTCGTTGCCGATGTCGCCGACGACCTGGGCCGCGCCGCGGCGGAATCGTCGGAGGGAGCGGTGTTCGCACATCTCGATGTCGGCTCTCCATCCGATTGGGCCGATGTCGTGCAGTTCGCTCGTTCGAGTTTCGGTTCTGTCGACATCCTCGTCAACAACGCCGGCATCATCCACCACGCGTCGCTCGTCGACACGTCGTTGGACGAGTACGAACGCGTGATCCGCGTCAACCAGATCGGGCCGTTCCTCGGCATGCAGGCGGTGGTGCCGGCGATGCGGGAAGCGGGCGGCGGCTCGATCATCAACATCTCGTCGGTGCGCGGCCTGTCCGGCGCCAACGGTTTGACGGCCTACGTCGCGACCAAGTTCGCACTTCGTGGGATGACCAAGGTGGCCGCGTTGGAGCTCGGCCGATTCGGCATTCGCGTCAACTCGATCCATCCGGGAGCGGTCGCGACCGAGGGGGTGCTCGGGTCGGCGATCACCGATCTCGACGTCATCGACGCCGGGTTCGCCGAGCTTCCGATCTCGCGGATCGGCCGACCAGCAGACGTCGCCTCGATGGCCGTCTTCCTGGCCGCAGATGCCAGTTCCTATTGCACGGGGTCGGAGTTCACTGTCGACGGTGGCGCATCGGCCGGCGTCCGGCGGCCGAACAGTCCGGGCTATTGAACAACCCTTCAGTCTGAGACGTCACGGGTTGCGCAGGTCTTCCAGCTCCTCGATCTGCAGCTCGTCGACCGCTGCGGCAACTGTCATCAGTACTGCATCACCCACTGGCAGTTGCGGCTTGCGCGGGTAACCGCCCGGCAGACCGAGATGGTTCAGCAGCGCCTTCGTGACGCGGATTCCGCCATTTCGATAGAGCACGTCGCTCAGACGGACAACCTTGCCGAACGACGTCATCATCGTTTCGAGGTCGCCGGCCTCGTACGCGCGCGTCACCGAAGCGCACAGCGCCGGAGCGAGGTTTGCCTCTGACGTCAGGAAACCGTTGCCGCCGAGCGACAGGTTGAGCAGACCCTGCGCCGGTCCGCCGACATGCACCGTCACACGGTCGCCGACCGCGTCGATGATGCGCGCGAGATATCCGTGATCCTGGTGGCTGCCGTTGATACCGATCACGTGGTCGAACCGTTCGACGAGCCGCTTCAACAACGGGACGCGCACCTGGTATCCGACGCTCTGGTGGGTGGAGATCACGCACGGTGACGAAACGGCTCCGAGGACGTCGGTGAAGTACGCCTCGATCTCGTCCTCGTTCGGCCGATGACCGTGGCCCTGGTCGAGCGAATACACCTGGCATGCGTCGGCGCCGAGCGAATCGGCGAGGCGGATGTAGTCGACCATGTCGCTGGCCAGCCGTGGCTCCACGCCCATGGCGCGAACCGGAACGTTGCCTTTCAGCTCCTCGACAGCGATCTCGACCACGCGTCTCGTCTCCGAGTCGCCGAGCGTGTATCCCTCTCCGCTGCCACCACCCCCGACGTAGACCCCGACCCCGCCGGCGGCCATCCGCCGCAGATGACTGCGGAATGCATCCTCGTCGAAGCGTCCGTCCGCTGCGAACGGCGTGATGCTGATGACGAACGTCGAAGCCGGTTGACCCATGCAGATTAGAGTAACGATCACATTCGGCCGGCAAGAGTTGGCCCACCCAGAAAGGTCCGGTGACGCCGGCTGTGTCGAGTGCCAACGTTCGCACCCCGCTCAACCGCCAACTTCGGCAGCCGCGTCTGGCGGAGATGGTCGCCGAGGAGCTCCGCAACCGGATCCTGTCGGGTGACATGGAAGACGGTTCGATGCTGCCCAAGCAGGACGAGCTACTGGTCGAATTCGGGGTCAGCATGCCGCCGATCCGCGAGGCATTGCGGATCCTCGAGACCGAGGGGCTGGTGACCGTGCTGCGCGGCAACGTCGGAGGGGCCATCGTCCACCGACCGCAACCGCACAAGGCTGCGTACATGCTCGGGCTCGTCCTGCAATCTCGGGGGGCGACGCTCGGCGATGTCCTGCGGGGGCTGATCGCGTTCGAGCCGGCCTGCGTCGCAGCGTGCGCGAAACGTGATGACCGGGCGCTGGCCGTTCTGCCGCGACTGCGGGCCACGCTCGATCAAGCCAAGGCCGCCGTCGAGGATGCCGAGGTGTACACCGGTCTCGCCCGGCAGTTCCACATCTACATCGTCGAGTCGTGTGGCAACGAAGCGATGACGCAGGTGGTCGGGGCGCTCGAGGCGTTGTGGACAGCGCACGTCAACCAACTCGCGCGCAGTCGTTCGCAACTCGGTTCGTTCGCCGAGCCAGCAGCGCGC
>JAYTRT010000772.1:0-8758 GCA_043746045.1 Actinomycetota bacterium
GTCATCGACTCGCTGCAGTTGACCGCCAAGCACAAGGTCGCCACGCCTGGCAACTGGAAGGACGGCGACGATGTGATCATCGGCTCCGCCGTCACCGACGAAGAGGCCAAGACGTTGTTCCCCGGTGGTTGGACCACGGTCAAGCCGTACCTGCGCACCCTGCCACAGCCGAAGTGATGCAAGGGCGCTGACCGTCCGGACTACAGCAAGCCCGGACTACAGCAAGTTGGCCTGGACCCAGGCCCGAACCGGAGGCGCCAGTCGTTCGAGATGATCGGCTGGCGCTTCTCGTATCTGGGTCGCGCTGATCGGCACAGCGACGCGGTCGGCATCGACGAGGACAGGCGTCGCGCCGAATCGAGCGGCGAGCTGATCGATGTACGGATCACTGCTGAAGATCGCGTCGGGTCCGCCTGCAGACGGACCATCCACGAACGGCCAGCGCGACCGGAACAGCGCCATCCACTTCGACCACAGTTCTTCATCGTCGAAATTGGTCTCGAGATCATGTCGAACTTCGACCACCGTGACACGCGGATGCAACTCGGCCAGCCACGACGCGCGCAGCTCGCCCGGGACCAATTCACCGTTGCGAGTGTTGACGAAGACGACCAACTGCTCGACGCGCTCGGTGGCCCAATCGATCATGTACGAGTGGCCGAGATGGGGCGGGTTGAACCGCCCGACGATCAGCCCGGTGCGGGCCACATTCTGGTTCACCGCTCAGCCGACGCGCACAAGTTCGGGCAGCGCTTCGACTACCGCGCGCCAGCCCACGCCGAGGTTGTCAGACAGGCCGATCCCACCCTCGTGCTGGAAGCCGAGGACGTGTTCGAATGCAGCGTGGGCCAATGCCGTCGCGACAACGTCCTCGGTCGCCGAAGCCTGCTCGACCGCAGCATCCAGCCAGCGTCTCGCGCCATCGGCATCGCCTGTGGATGCCGACGCCGCACCCGCCGCCACCGAGCTGATCACGCCGTCCAGATACGAGTGGCCAGGTGCATCCGCCACACCTTCGGCCGACACGATCGATTCGGCTGCGTCTCGTTCCAACGCAGCGACGAGTGACAGCGCCGCCAGATAGAACGGGCGCGTCGTGAAGGTGTCGCCGGCACGGCCGAGCGCGACCCGGGCGAGGTCGAAGTCACCGATCTGGCAGAGCGCGATGGCCTTGATCATCCACGTCTCACCGGCGTTCGCGTTCATGTCCTGCAGCCGGGCAATCGCCTCGTCGGCCAGCAGCGATGCGTTTCGTCCATCGCCCGCGTGCATGGCAATCCCGGCGGCAGCGATGAACGGAAACGGCGACTGGGCCTGCATCTCCGATTGCGCGATCAGCGATTCGCTCGTCCGACTGGCGTTCGGATCGCCGAGCGCGACTTGCGAGCGTCCGAGAACGGTCAACGACTGGACCAACCCGAATGCGTCGCCGAGCTTGAGGAACGTGATCCTCGCCTGCTCCGCCAGGCGCGTCGCAGCGTCGACATGGCCGGTCCACATCCGGATCGAAGCGAGCAGCGAGATCATCATCGCGACAGCCCAGTCGTCGCCACGCTCCGCGGCTTCGGCACGAACCAGGTTGGCCAGCTCTTCGGCCTCGACGAAACGCCGATTGTAGAACTCGACGAACGCCAGCAGGCCGAACGCCCAGCCGACGCCGGCACGGTCACCGAGTTCGTTCAACGTGTCAGCGGCACGACGAAGATGATCCTCGGCAACGGCCATGTTCCCAGCGAGGAACGACATCCAGGCCCGGTGCTGTTCGATGTAGCCGAGTCCGCGTCGATCACCGAGCTCCGCGAACAAACCTGCGGCCTCGCCGAAGAGCCACTCCGCATCGGTCAACGAACCGCCGAACAGTTCGAGGAAGCCACGGACGCGGAGCGTCTCGGCCAGCTGCGGGCGATCGTCGAGCTCACGGAACAGGTCGATCGCTTCGCCCAGTTGCGTACGCGCCGACGGCAGGTCATTGGCGGCCTGGCTGATCAGTCCACGGGCGCGCAGTGCTCCGGCTTCAGTGGCGACATCGCCGATGGCGACCGCTTCGGCCAGCACCGCCTCGGTTTCAGGACGGGCGCGATCGAGCTGCCGCAGCTCGACAAAAGCGGAGATCCGCCGCAGGCGAAGGCGAGCGCGCTGCTGCCGACAGCCGACCGACAGCTCGCCGAACTCGAACAGCTCGAGTGCGCGACTGGTGTAGCGGACGACCTGGCGCAGATTGCCCTGATCGGTGGCGCGCATGCTGGCCGTCTCGAGCGCGGCGACAGCCTGGTCGCGGATGTCGTCCGGAACGCGCGGCACGGCTCCCAATTCGGCGACGATCTCGGCAGCGGAGGCGAGGTGATGGGAGATGTCATCGGCGTTCGCCTTCAGCTCCTGCATCGCCGTCGCGATACCCATGTGCCGCTGGGCGCGCACGGCCTTGGTCAACGTGTTGTAGGCGACCTCGCGAACGGAGTCACTGTTGAACATCCAGCGCTTGCCGTCGATGTTCAGCAATCCGGCGTCGAACAGATCGTCCAGCAACGACATCTGGAACGGTTGACCGAGCTTCTCGGCGAAGCTCTCGAGGGCCTGGACCTGTCCGGACGGCCCGAGCACCGCTGCGTTGTCGATCACCGAACGATGTTCCGGCGTCAACTGATCGAGACGAGCTGCGATCACCGCGCGCAACGAATCCGGAAGAGCCGTGACGTCGCCACCTTCGGCGACCAGCACGGCGAGTTCCTCGAGGAACAGCGGATTGCCACCGGAGCGGTCGTAGATCTTGGCGATGGTGTCGTCGTCGGCATCGGCGCCGAGGATGGCCCGACACAATTGCGCCGCCGACACAGGACCGAGCGGTTCCAGTGGAAGGCGAACCACCGCGGCCCGAGTGCCGAGCGGCGGCCACGCCAGATCGGGGTCGGGTCGGTTGGTGGTGACGAGCAGGAACGGCGTACGGGCCAACGCGACGAGCAGGTGTTCGCACAGCGCCAGGACCGCGGCGTCTGCCCAATGAACGTCGGTGATGGACAGCAGCACGGGGCCCGAACGGAGCCGACGTTGCAGAACTGCGGTGACCGCACGGGCAATGGCTTCCCGAGCGGCGACCGGATCCAGTTCGTCGAGCTTCGACGGATAGCCGAGCAGGTGCTGGAACGCTTCCGCGAGCTGCTTCACGGTCCGTTCATCGGCGTCTCCGAACAGTTCTCGCCCACTGTCGACCGCGACGGCGCGAACGGCCTCGGGTGATGTGTTCGGATCCAGTTCCAGCTTGTCGAACAGTGCATGCGCCAGTGGCCACCACACGTTTGCCTCGCCGTACGGCACCGCCGAACCCTCGAGCACGAGTGCCGACTGGTTGCTCCGCACGGCATCGATCAGTTCGTCGACGAGCCGGCTCTTGCCGACACCACCTTCACCGTCGACTGCCATCAGCGCTGCCTGCGAGTTGGCGATCGCGAAATCGACGGTGGCGAGTGCAAGAGCGAGCTCGGTGGAGCGGCCCATGATCGCCACATCCCGGCGACGGTGCCGGGCTCCCGGTTGGGCGAACGCCGCCTTCGCCAGCCATGCCGGTACAGACGCCTCACGGCCTTTCGCCGACAGGTCACCCAATGACTCGTAGGTGATGCTCGACTCTGTCAGACCGTGCGTCGTCTCTCCGACCAGTACCCCACCGGGCGGTGCCAGAGTCTGCAGCCGCGACGCGGTGTTGACGACGTCGCCCATTGCGGTGTGGTCGGTTCCGGCGACGGTGCCGACGAGCGCGACCCCTGTGTTGATCCCGATCCGCATCTTCAGACTGGACGAGGCATCGCCGGACACCCGAGATGCAGCAAACCGAGCCAGGCTCTCCTGCATCCGCATCGCCGCGCGAACCGCCCGTTCGGCGTCGTCCTCGTGGGCGACCGGCACACCGAACAGGGCCACGATGCCGTCGCCGACGATCTTGTCCACCGTCCCGCCGAACGTGGTGATGTCTTCCACGAGGCGTTGGAAGCATGCATCGATCAACCGCTTGACCTGTTCCGGATCCATGTGCTCGGACAGGGTCGTGAAACCGACCAGGTCGGCGAACAGGACGGTGATCACACGGCGCTCCTCGACCATCGAGGCGTTGAGCGCGAAGCCACAGGTGGGGCAGAACCGCGACCCGACGGCAACCGGATTGGCGCACGACGGACATGGACTCACGGGTGGGGATCGTACGGCATCCACGACCGAACGGACTACCGGTTTCGCATTCCGACCTGGGACGGAAAGCGCTCATCCTCAGGTCGGACGGCACCCCTACGCCGTTTCGCTAGCGTGACCACGTGAATCGGGAACATGGACCGCTGTGGCTTCGTCGTCACCCGTTCGCGGCCGACTCGATCCTGGCCCTGATCCTGACCTCGTTCGCCGTCGTCGCGCACTGGAAGTCGCCGATCCCGTCGCACGGTGTCGGTCCGAGTGCTGTCGGAACCGTGCTCGTCTGCCTGACCGGTCTCCCCCTCGCAGCCCGACGGCGGAGCCCGATCGTCGTTCTCGCGGTCGTCGCACTGTCCGAGTACACGGTCGGGATGATCGGCTATCCCAACTCGGGATGGGCCAGTCTGATGGTGGCCCTGTACACGGTCGCCGCCCACTGCGACGGTCGCCGAAGGGCCGTCACGACGCAGATCTTCACCGCCTGCACCCTGCTCGTGCTGGTGACCGGAATGGTCGTGAAGAAGGTCGACGCCGGCGAGTTCATCTCGTCCATCGTGCTGCTGGTCGCTGCGTTCGTGCTCGGCGACAACCTGCAGCGTCGTCGCCACCAGTTCGCCGAACTTGCCGAGAAGATCGAACACGCCGAACGCGAGCGCGAGCTCCTCGCCGAACGTCGGACCCAGGACGAGCGATCACGTATCGCTCGCGAATTGCACGACGTGGTGGCCCATTCGGTGAGCCTGATGATCATCCAGGCCGGCGCGGCGCGACGATCGATCTCCACCGCGCCGGATCAGGCCGAGGATGCGCTGCACAGTCTGGAAGCAACGGGTCGCCAGGCGATGGACGAATTGCGGCGGGTCCTCGGTGTGCTGCGAACCAGTAGCTCGGCCATCACCGACGGTGGCCGGCTCAGCCCGCAGCCGTCGCTCAGGCAGGTTCGCGAACTGGTCGACGGGGACCCAACCCTGCACGTGGTTCTCCTGGAGACGGGCGACGTCCCCGAAGACATTCCACCGAGCGTCGAGCTGTCGTTGTTCCGCGTCGTCCAGGAGGCGCTGACGAACGTACGCAAACACGCCGGCCCGGTGCGCCACGTCGGCGTGACCGTCGCCTACGAACCGAACCGGATCAAGGTCCTGGTCGTCGACGACGGACGTGGTGCGAGCGTGGCCCTCAACGAGCACGGCCACGGTCTTGTCGGCATGCGCGAACGGATGGCCCTGTGCGGCGGATCGGTTTTCGCCGGGCCGAAGCAGGGCGGTGGCTGGCAAGTACGCGCCAGCGCCCCGTTGATCACATCGATCCCGTCGACCGCATCGATCCCGCCGACCGCATCGATCACGGTGCCGACATGATCAGGGTCCTGATCGTCGACGACCAGGCAATGATCCGCTCCGGATTCCGGATGATCGTCGAAGCGGAACCGGACATCACCGTGGTCGGCGAGGCGTGCAACGGGATCGAGGCACTGGAGATGGCGGGCCGAAGCTCCCCCGACGTCGTGTTGATGGACGTGCGCATGCCCAGGATGGACGGCATCGAGGCCGCGACGCGAATGCTCGCCGATCGAAACGCTCGCAATCCTCGAGTGCTGATGTTGACCACGTTCGATCTCGACGACTACGTCTATCCGGCGTTGCGCGCCGGCGTGAGTGGATTCATGCTCAAGGATGCTCCCGCCGAGCAGTTGATCGATGCGATCCGTGTCATTGCTGCAGGCGAGGCCCTGCTCGCGCCGTCGATCACCCGACGCCTCATCGAGGACATCAACAAGCGCCCGTCGCGCGATGTGATCACCACCGTCCCAGGCCTCGATCTCCTCACCGATCGGGAACACGAAGTATTGCGCCTGGTCGCCAAGGGTCTGTCGAACTCCGAGGTCGCCGATCAGCTGTACCTCGGTGAAGCAACGATCAAGACCCATGTCGGACGCATCTTGATGAAACTGAACCTGCGTGATCGCGTACAGGCCGTCGTGCTCGCCTACGAGAGCGGCCTGATCACGCCTGGAGATCAACCACTTGCCTGATCCGGCGTGATCCGGCCGGATCCGGGCCGGTGTTTCACCCGAAGTGGTGACGGCGATCAACCTCAAAGGGGAGGCATCGCGAGACACCCCCGATGTAGAACTGTGGTCATGACACACGTTTCCCCAGTTCCCACCGGCGTCACCGCTGCCGGCGCTACGACCGGCGCTGCGACCGGCGCCGCCGCCGGCGCTGTCGACGCCACCAAGGTCTACGGCTCCGGCGACAGCGAGGTTCGCGCCCTGGATGGCGTGACGGTTGCGTTCGAGGTCGGCAAGTTCACGGCGATCATGGGCCCCTCAGGCTCCGGTAAATCCACACTGATGCACTCTCTCGCCGGTCTGGACGGATTGACATCCGGGGCCGTGTACATCGGCGACACATACCTCGCCGCGCTGAAGGACAAGGAGCTGACCGAGCTGCGTCGCGAAAAGGTCGGCTTCATTTTCCAGGCCTACAACCTGATCCCCACGCTCAACGCAGACGAGAACATCCGCCTTCCGCTGCTCCTCGGCAATTCCAAAGGCGACGAGACGTGGATCGCCCGGGTCATCGACACGGTTGGCCTTCGCGACCGACTCAAGCATCGACCGAGCGAACTGTCCGGTGGCCAGCAACAGCGAGTCGCGGTCGCCCGAGCACTCGCGAGCAAGCCGACGATCATCTTCGCCGATGAGCCGACCGGCAACCTCGACAGTCGCACCGGCGCAGAGATCCTGGACTTCATGCGCCTCGCCGTCAACGAGCTCGGTCAGACCATCGTGATGGTCACCCACGACCCGGTTGCAGCCAGCTACGCCGACCGGGTGATCTTTCTCGCCGACGGCAAGATCGTCGACGAGATGACCGAGCCGACCGCCGACAAGGTGCTCGACCGGATGAAGCGCTTCGGGGAATGACATGCTGAGAATTGCCTTGAAGAACGTGCTGGCCCGAAAGGGCCGGCTTCTGCTCTCAGCGCTCGCCGTCATTGCCGGCTGCGCCTTCCTCAGCGGCGTGTTCGTGTTCAGCGACACCATCAACGGCAGCATCGACAAACTGTTCGCAACGGCGTACGACAAGACCGATGCCTATGTCCGTTCCGCTGTGTCGATCAAGAACGATTTCGGCCCACAGGCGAGGGGCAACATCCCCGACACGGTCATCGCCCAGATCAAAACCGTTCCTGGGGTGAAGATCGCCGACGGCGATGTACAAGGCACCGCCGTGATCACCGATCCGCAGGGCAAGGTCGTCGGCGGCGGCGGGCCGCCACAATTCGGCAGCGTGTTCACCGACTCCCCGATCTCACCGTGGAAGCTCAAACAGGGTCGTCCTGCGAACGGGCCGACGGAGGTCGTGCTGGACGTACAGACGGCCAAGACGGGCAAGATCGCGCTCGGCAACACGATCACGATCTCCAGCACGGGTGAACCGAGTTCGTTCACCGTTGTCGGAATCGTGACCTTCGCCGGATCCGATTCCACCGGCGGACCGACGTGGGCGCTGTTCGACCTGAAAACAGCGGAGAGCTTCGTTCTCGGCCAACCGGGGATGATCAGCTCCGTCAGCATCGGTGGTGACGGCACGAGATCGCAGGCCCAGTTGAAGGAGGACATCCAGCACCTCTTCCCGAAGACCGAGATCGAGGCGCTGACCGGCAAGGAGATCACCCAGGACTCGCAATCCACGCTGGCCAAGCAGTTCAACTTCTTCACGCTGTTCCTGACCATCTTCGCCGGCATCTCGATCTTCGTCGGCAGCTTCGTGATCTACAACGTGTTCAAGATCAGCGCTGCCCAACGACTGCGCGAGAACGCACTGATGCGAGCGATCGGGGCCCGAAGTAGCCAGGTGACCTTTGCGCTCTTCGTCGAAGCCCTGATCGTGGGTGTGCTCGGCGCCGTCATTGGATTCGCGGGAGGGGTGGGCCTCGCGTTCGGCATCACCGCCCTCCTGAACGCCTCGGGCAACGGACCAGGGAACAGTTCGATCGTGATCGGCACCAGGTCGTTCCTGATCACGCTGCTCGTCGGCGTCGTCGTCACACTCGTCTGCGCGACGTTTCCTGCTCTGCGGGCTGGCCGCGTACCGCCATTGGCGGCGATGCGAGATGTCTCGATCGACCGGTCTGGATCGTCGAAGAAGCGGCTCGTGCTCGGCATCGTGTCCTCCGCTCTGGCCGGGCTCGGCATCGCCCTCGGGCTGGCGACCAGTGCCTCGTGGTTGGTCCTCGGCGTGATCGGTCTGTTCGTGGCCGTGATCGCCTTCGGTCCACTCGTGGTGGCGCCCATCGCCAACATGCTGACCAAGCCACTCGGCAAGCTGCGTGGCGTCACCGGCGAAGTTGCGGGACGGAATGCCGCGCGCAGTCCCGAACGCACCGCATTGACGGCGGCAGCGCTCGGCATCGGTCTCGCTCTGCTGGTTGCCGTCTCCACGCTGGCCAGCTCGCTTCAGGACTCGCTCCGTGAGACGTTCGGAAAGGCATTCGTCGGCGACGTCGCCGTCACCCCGGAGACGGGCAACGGGGGATCGCTGCCGTCGACACTGGCCACCGACCTCGGTAAGTT
>JAYTRT010000773.1:0-8746 GCA_043746045.1 Actinomycetota bacterium
TTGCACCTCGCTGCGGCATCCGACTTCTGCGTGGTAGCGACCGATGCCCGACTCTGGGAACCCTTCTCGACACGTGGCTTCACCCCCGACAGCGCGGGAACGTGGTTGTTGCCCCGTCTGATCGGTCCCGTTGCAGCGCGACGAATGTTGCTGCTCGGCCAGTCACTGACCGGCACCGAGGCCGTCGATGTCGGGCTGGTCCATGTCGCGGTCGATGCGGCCGACGTCGACGGCGTCGCCGAGTCCCTGGCAGCACAGCTCGGCAGTGGCCCGACAGTGTCGCTCGGACTGACGAAGTGGCTGATGTCGGTCGGATCGACCACGTCGCTCGATGACCATCTGCAGAACGAAGCGTTGGCGATGGAACTCTCGTCGCGTAGTGAGGATTTCCGCGAGGGTCTGAAGGCTTTCACAGAGCGTCGCCCCCCGGATTTCACCGGACGATGAGCGCGACCTCGACAAGTCGGACGTTCGAGACGCTCGTCGTCGAGAGACGCGGCCAGGTCGGGTGGCTGATCTTCGATCGACCGGCCAAGGCCAACGCCATGGATGCAACCATGCTGGACGAATTGGAAGCGGCGTGGCTGCAGCTCGATGCCGATCCGGAGGTCCGGGTGATCGTCAACACCGGCAACGGCAGTTCGTTCCAGACGGGCCTGGACGTCGCCCAACTCAACCGGCAACCGGAGGCGCTGCGCGAACAGTCACGTCGGACGCGTCGATCCGAGCTACGCCTCACGGCGTGGCACAACCGCGTCGGGAAACCCGTCATCGCCGCTGTGAACGGGACGTGTGCCGGCGGGGGTCTGCATTTCGTCGCCGATGCCGACATCGTCATCTGCTCCGCCGCAGCGTCGTTCCTCGACCCGCACGTCTCGGTTGGCCAGGTGACGGCATTCGAAGGCATCGGAATGATCCGCAAGTCGCCGATGGAACCGATCCTGCGGATGGTTCTCGTCGGCCGTCACGAGCGGATGAGCGCGCAGCGTGCCTTCGAACTGGGCATCTGTTCCGACGTCGTCGAGCCCGACATGTTGGACGCCGCTGCGCAGGAGTTGGCCGAGAAGATAGCGCTCAATTCGCCGGCGGCGTTGGCCGCGACAAAGCGCGCCCTTTGGGGTGCGCTCGAAATCCCACTTCGGAAAGAGGAACCATGAACACCTACGAGACGCTGATCGTCGAACGGCGCGGAGCCGTCGGGTGGCTGATCAACAACCGGCCTGACGCGTTGAATGCGATGAACAACACGATGCGCGACGAGCTGGCGGTGGCGTGGCGCGAGCTGGACGACGATCCGAACGTACGGGTCATCGTCCACACCGGCAACGGCCGCGCCTTCCAGTCCGGGGCGGATGTCAGCGAGTTGGCGACCGACGGGGTTGGCATGGAGCGCTACCGCGACTCGGTCGAGCGTTTCGACCTGCATTTCACTGCATGGCACCAGAAGGTCTGGAAGCCCGTGATCTGCGCCGTCAACGGCATTTGCGCGGGCGGCGGATTCCATTTCGTCGCCGACGCAGACATCGTGATCGCCGCATCGAACGCGCAGTTCATGGATCCGCACGTGTCGGTCGGCCAGGTGGTCGCGATCGAGGCCGTCGCCCTGTTGCGCAAGATGCCGGCGGAGGCGGTGATGCGGATGGCCCTGGTCGGACGACACGAGCGGATGAGTGCTGCGCGCGCGTACCAGTTGGGGATGATCAGCGACGTCGTCGATCCGCCGGAGACCTTGCGCGACGCCGCACAGAGCTTGGCCGAAAAGATTGCCCGCAACTCGCCGGCGGCGATGGCCGCCACCAAGCGCGCTCTGTGGAACGCGCTCGAGCTCGGTTTGACCGATGCCTGCAAAGCCGGCGCCCGAGAGCTGGTCTCGATGTGGGGTCATCCTGATCAGTTGGAGGGACCGGCATCGTTCGCAGAGAAACGAGAGCCGGTCTGGGCAGAGCCGATCGGTGCCGAGCCGAGTGGTGCGTCGACGGACAGACCAAGTTCGTGAGCGTCACGATCGCCGGAAAACGTGTGCTCGTCGTCGGGGCCTCCGAGGGCATCGGCAAGGAGTTCGCCGAGCGTGCCATTCGCGATGGAGCGACGGTGCTCATGTCGGCGCGCCGGGCGGAGGCATTGTCCGTCGTGGCCGACAGCGCCGGGGGCGGCCACGTCGCGATCGTCGACGTGACGGATGATGCAAGCATCGACGCGCTCGTCGTGACGGCGGTCGAGGCGCTCGGTGAGATCGATCTGGTGTTGTACGCGGTTGGTTCGGCGTCGATGCGCCGGCTCGTCGATTTCGATCGCGAGATGTGGGACCAGACGCTGGCCACGAACGTGGTGGGCTTCAATCAGCTCGCCCGCCGGTTGATCGGTTCGTTGTCGACCGGAGCAATCGTGGTCGCGCTTTCCTCTGAATCGTCGGCCGTGCCTCGTGACGGCCTGATCGCCTATGCGGCCAGCAAGGCAGCGCTCGAGGCTTCGGTGCGCGGCTGGCGGGCTGAGCATCCGGAGGTGCGCTGGTCCTGTGTTGCTGTCGGGGCCACGTTCCCGACCGCCTTCGGCTCGACGTTCGACCCCGACATCATGGGTCCACTCCTCGATGTGTGGATCAAGAAGGGCCTGCTGCAGGAGGCGTTCATGGTGCCCGGCGAGGTGGCCGAACATCTGTTGGCGATCTATGCCAGTGCGCTGTCGCTGGCCTCTGTCAACGTGGAGCACATCGTCCTGCGGTCGCCGTCGCCCACGATGGGGACATCGGCCGGCTGATCACAGGTCACCGGAGTGAGATCGGTCGGTCCGCACCACGGTCGGATCCACGGTCGGTCTCTTGGTCGGCCTCAGGGTCGGATCCACGGTCGGCCTCACGGTCAGCTCATCGATCAGTTGGCGCTTCAGCACTTTTCCGGCCGGACCACGGGGGAGCGACATCCGGAGCTCGAGCCGATCCGGAAGCGCCTGACGGCGTAGACCAGCAGCGGTGAGCGCTGAGCGAACAACGTCGAGGTCGAGATCCCGGCCTGGCGCCACCACCACGGCGCACACCGACTCACCGGTTCGTTCGTCGGGCAGCCCGATGACTGCAGTGTCCGTGATTCCCGGCAGTGCGAGGAGGAGATCCTCGACCTCACGCGCTGCGACGTTCTCGCCGTTACGGATGATGACGTCCTTCAGGCGTCCGCTGATGGTGACGTAACCGTCGATGTCCACGAATCCGAGATCGCCGGTGCGATAGAAGCCGTCGGCATCGAACGCATCGTGATCGAGGCCCGGATCCTGGTAGCCGAGCATCAACTGTGGAGCCCGAACGAGGAGTTCGCCGACGACGCCAGACGGACAGACCTCGCCGTGGATGTCCGCCACTCGCACTTCGACGCCAGGAAGCGGCTGACCTTCGGTGGATCGCAGCTTGACGACGGAGTCCGTCAGTCGGCCGCTCGTCACGACTGGCGCTTCGGTCAGTCCCCACGATGACACGACGGGTGCTCCGAGCTCAGTTGCGACCCGCTCGTGGAGAGCGAGCGCTGTCGGCGCGCCCCCTGCAGGGCAGGCCTTCAGGGCTGGAAACAGCGGCACGGTCCGCGTCGACTGCGCAGCCAGGTACATGTTGAAGAACGGGGTTCCGGTGCCAGCGTGCGTGCAGCGTTCGGCGGCCAGGAATTCGACCGTGGATCGCGCGTCGACCGTTTCGTCGAGCAGATGCGTGCAGCCGGTCAGCAGGGTCATGAACAGGAGACCGATTCCTCCGATGTGGGGGAACGGAAAGACGAGTGCGTAGCGGTCGCCATGCACGACATCCATGCATGCCGCCATCGCACCGGCGAACGCGCCGACCGTGGAGTCTGCGTGGCGAGCGCCCTTCGGGTCGGCGGCCGTGCCCGAGGTGTAGCAGATCCATTGCGTGACGCGCTCCTGGGGGACGACGAATTGGGTCAGCGTCGGCGGATCTCCGACAGGAAATGCGCCTGGCTGAACGACGAGGTGGCCGATCCCACGCTCGGCGGACAGGCGCCGACCCATCTCTGCGAAATCGAAGTTCGCGAATCGGCCGGGTGTGATCAGGTGCCGGGTTCGGGCCTGGGTGATGCAGAAACGCACCTCTCGATCCCTGTAGATGCCGATGATCGGATTCTGAACGGCTCCGAGCCGTGACAGCGCTGCGGTCATGACGATCGTGTCCACCCACGTCGGAAGAGTCCACGATACGACGTCGCCCCTTCGAACGCCGCTGATGGCAAGTCCCGCCGCCATGCGCACGGCACGTTCTCGGAACTGGCTGAACGTGCAGTGGTCGCCCTGGCGTGAGACGAGCATGGCGTCATCCGGCCATCGGCGCGCAGCCTCCTCGACCAGCACCCAGAGCGACTGCGGCGCGTCGTTCGGAACCGAGGGCGTCATCGGGCCATCAGCTCACCCGCTGGATCGGGTGGCACGAGTCGACGGCCGAAAAGCTGCTCGAGCGACACCGCCACCGCCAGAACGGATGCACGCGAATCGCTGGTCACCCGAGCCAACCGTCCGTCGGCAGGATTCCGTTCGTTGCCGAGGCACACGAGCACGATCGTTCGCCCAGGGACGAGATCGCGTCGCGCAGGACCTCACGTAGTCGATCGACGTTGGCGGCGAAAACGGCGAAGACGTCGGCCTGATTGACAGCGTCGATGTCCGGACGGTCGTCGACACCGCTGTCGTAGTCTGTGACCAGGGCGATCGACGAATAACACATGCCGAGCTCGCGAGCGAGCGCAACCTCCGGGCACTGCGTCATGTTGATGACGTCGTACCCGAGGGTTCGGTACGTGGCGGACTCCGCTCGCGTTGCGAATCGTGGTCCGGGGATGACCACGACAGTGCCCCGGTCGTGAACGGGCATCGACGCCCGACGCGCCGCGGCCACAAGTTCGGCGCCCATTTGCGGACAGTACGGATCGGCGAGCGACACGTGGTTGACCACCGGGCCATCGAAGTACGTGCCGTTGCGGCTGAAGGTCTGATCGACGAACTGATCGCACACGACGACGTCGCCCGGGTGGATCGTGGAACGAAGTGAACCGCAGGCCGATGGGCCGAACACACGAGCCACCCCGAGCGAGTGCAAGGCCCACAGATTCGCCCGATAGTTGATGCCGTGAGGTGGAAACTGGTGATCCGTGCCGTGCCGAGGCACGAACATCACACGTGATGATCCGCGAGTTTTCAGGGTGCCGACAGCGATCGGGCCGCTCGGGGGACCGTACGGTGTGGTCGTCTCGACGAGTTCGACATCGTCGAGGAACGAGTACAAACCAGATCCACCGATCACGCCGATGTGGCCGTCTACGTCGGAGAGGTCGCTCATCTCCGAACAATCATGCCCCGCCCCGTAACGAATCCGTGCCTCGGGGTCACTGTCACCAATGATCGACGTCATCCTTCCCGCCCTGAACGAGGCCGGATCGATTGCTCAGCTCGTGCGGACCATGCCCGCCGGGTACCGAGCAATCGTGGTCGACAACGGCTCCACCGACGGCACGGCGGAACTCGCCGGTGCGGCGGGCGCACTGGTGGTCGAGGAACCCCGGCGCGGGTTCGGCGCTGCGTGCTATGCCGGTCTGCTGGCGGCGACGGCCGACATCGTCTGCTTCATGGATGCCGACGGATCGCTCGACCCGGGCGAGCTACCACGCGTTGTCGAACCTGTGCGATCCGGCTCGGCGCAATTGATGATGGGCGCTCGGGTGCCGGAGCGGGGTGCATGGCCGGTGCATGCCCGTGCAATGAACCGGATGCTCGCAGTCGAGTTGCGCAGACGGACGAACGCCCCGTTGCACGATCTGGGACCGATGCGCGCGGCAGGCAGACAGGAGTTGCTCGACCTCGACATTCGTGATCGCCGTTTTGGCTGGCCGTTGGAAATGGTGTTGCGCGCCGCGCGAGCTGGCTGGACGATCGACGAAGTACCGGTGCGCTATGCCGCCCGGGTCGGAAAGTCCAAGGTCACGGGCACGGTCAGAGGAACGATCCGCACGATGCGCGACATGAGCCGCGTCCTCGCCGCATGACGAACGGAGTCGTCCGCTGCGAGCCAGCGATCATCGTGCTCGCCAAGTCGCCGGTCGCTGGTCGGGTGAAAACTCGGTGTACGCCGCCGTGCACCCCCGAGCAGGGCGCCGAACTGGCGACCGCAGCATTGATCGACACGTTGGACGCGGTTCTCCGCTCATCGGCACGTCGCGTCGTCATCGCACTCGACGGTGAGCCGTGTCGGTGGATTCACCCCCGCTTCGAGATCCACGGTCAGTGCGCCGGCAGTCTCGGCGATCGCATCGATCATGCTTTCCGGGCCGTTGGTCAGCCAGCGTTCCTGATCGGAATGGACACTCCGCAGGTCACCGCTGACATCCTCGACCACGCGCTGTACCTGCTGAGGACGTGCACGTCGGATGCTCTGGTCGGTCCCTCAGCCGATGGAGGGTTCTGGGCTCTGGGCCTGAAGAACCCCGAAGCGGACGTCTGCCACGACGTACCGATGAGTCGCGACAACACCTGTGCGCACCTGTGCGCTGGGATGCGGCGACGTCGATTGACGAGTGCGGTCCTTCCGCTGCTGGTCGACGTCGACGATTTCGCCACGGCGGTTGCGGTGGCCGACGAGATCCCGACATCGAACTTCGCTCGAACGGTCGCTGGGATCGCCTCGGCTCTCGATCTGTTCGGCTCCGGGCCGCAGCGATGAGAGCGGCGGACGTCCAGCCTCGTCAATTTCCTCCGCACGTGCTCCGCACGATGATCGAGGCCGACGGTGGCTTCACGGTCGATCTCGTCGACGGCCGGCCGGTTGCCCACGGCATTTCGGTCTGTGCTCGTCCGTCGACCTCGTTGGCGTTCCCCCTTCGACACTGGGACGACTGGATCGTCAACGGCTGGTTGGTCGAGCGCCAGGCGGAGTCGCGACGGCGATCGCGCTACATCGGTGGCTGGTTGGATCCACGATCAGACACCGTGTGGCTCGATGTCGTGCGCGTCGTGTCGCCGAGGATGGGCCCCGTTGCTTGCCTGCTCGGTCGGGCGATGCAACAGCACTGCGTGTTCGACCTCGGTCGCGGTCAGACCGTTTCACTCCGTGAAGGATTGCTGTGAATCTCCCGACTCCGCTGCTCAGGTTGTCGTCGCCGGTCACGACCCGTGTGACGAAATGGCGCGACGAACGGCTCGGCGAGGCCAAGCACGACGATCGCGTCGCGGCGATCCTCGGTCTCGCTCTCGGGGCATGCTTCCTGGTCTGTTTCATCACTGGGCTGCTGTCTCATCTGATCCAACACCCGACATCCTGGTTCCGCTGGACCGCGCGCCCCGCCGGGCTCTACCGCTTCACCCAGGGACTGCACGTGGTCACCGGTGTCGCGTCGATCCCGTTGTTGTTCGCCAAGCTCTGGTCGGTGTTCCCGCGCTTGTTCAAATGGCCGCTGTTCAGAGATCCGTTGGAGTTGCTCGAGCGACTGAGCTTGCTGCCACTGGTCGGAGGGGCGATCTTCATGGTGGTCACCGGGGTCGCCAACATCGAACTGTGGTATCCCTGGGTGTTTTTCTTCCCCGCCGGTCATTTCGCCGTGGCGATCGTGACGATGGGCGCCCTGCTGATCCACATCGCCGCCAAGATCACCGTCACCCGTCGAGTCGTGAAGCGAGTTCCGCTCGACGTCGTTCCGGTCGGGGCAGGACCGGTCGAGGCAGCAGTGGTGGAGGCAGGACCGGTCGAGGCAGCAGGGGTCGGCAACGGCCGTCGGCAGTTCATCGCTGTCGCAGTCGCATCGTCTGCTGCGCTGGCCCTGGTCACCGTGGGTCAGACCGTGTCCCCGCTGAAGAATCTGGCGCTGCTGGCCCCGCGTCACCCGGACATCGGGGTTCAGGGCTTTCCCGTCAACAAGACCGCAGTCGAGGCCGGCGTGACCGAGACGTCGAATGATCCGAACTTCAGGCTGACGGTCGAGCAGAACGGCATCGTCCTGCGTTCCTTCTCGATCGACGAGATCCGGTCCATGAACAGCCGGACGGCAACGCTGCCGATTGCGTGTGTCGAGGGTTGGAGCGCAAATCGAGTGTGGCGGGGCATATCGATGCGCAGCCTCGTGGAACTGGCCGGAGGCAAAGACGTCGTGCAGGTTTCCGTGGAATCGCTGCAGCGTGGCGGCCGCTATCGACGCTCGATCATCGACGAGAACGAGTACACAGATGTCGACACCCTCCTCGCGTTCATGGTCGACGATCAGATGCTCGCTCCTGATCATGGATACCCGCTTCGATTGATCGCGCCGAATCGTCCCGGGGTGCTGCAGACCAAATGGGTCGGAAAGCTCGTCATCTCGTGAACATCGTGAAATCCGAGACCGACGATCGTCGTAGCCGGTTGTTCATCCCGGCGTTCGTGATCGGTTGGGTCATCATCGTCGCCGGAGCGATGACGGCCGTGCACGACGCACGCGACGCCCACCCGTTCGCACTCGCGGTGCATGTCGTCACTTTCGATCTCGGCCACGACGCACTCCTGGTTCCGACGGGTTTGCTGATTGCGTGGATCATCGGCAAAGTGGTCCCGGAAGTCGCGAGAGGTCCCGTACGCGCGGGGCTCGCAGTCTCCACGATGTTCGTGTTGTTCGCCTGGCCGTTGATCCATCGCTGGGGTCGACGGCCGACGAACTCGTCGACGCTGCCCCTCGACTACGGCCGCAATCTGACCATCGTTCTCGTCACGGTGTGGCTCGTCGCCGGAGCCGCGATC
>JAYTRT010000774.1:0-2797 GCA_043746045.1 Actinomycetota bacterium
ACCGAACGCACGAAGCCACTGTCGGGTCATCTCGCCCGCCGCCTCGGCCGGATCCCAACCGCTCAGCCCACCGTCGATCCATGAATCCGTGGCAGCCCAGTTGTATTCACCGCTGATCCACGTGCCCGTCGGCCGGGTCCGCACGATCTCGCCCTCGAAACCGAGCCACAGGAGCACACGAGTGTGTGCGGCCACCTCGGCGCCATAGGACTTGTCGGCATCGAGGTGCAACTTCACGCCGAGGGCCGGAATCTCTTTCCCCAGCCGTCGGGCGGTCGTCGGCCCGAGACGGCGCAGCGCAGCGAGGGTGTCCGCCCTCGCAGCGACCAGCCACGACTCCGGGTCGTCGATCACACCGGATTGCCCGAGCAACGTGATCAACAACCGACGCTGCACCTTCGACAGACCAATCGTCGACGAAGCGTGCGCGAGTCGGGCCATCGCCGGCGACAGGACCCACAGCGTTCGCCGCATCGCATGATGTCGCACGAGCGAGTGATCGTCGTACAGTGCCGTCTCCAACGGTTCGAACGACGGATGTTCCATGCGCGCAGCAGCCGACAGGTACACCGAGACCGGGTCCGTCGAGTGCAGCGCGACGAGGTCGTCCGTGATCCGCACCACATCGTCGGTGCGCTCAGGTGCGGTCAGGCGGTGCCGGACTCCGAGGCGTGCCCGACGTTCCGTGACATCGATGAATCGCCGGACCACCACCCGCACAGTCTGTCAGCCGGTGGATCACGAGGATCGAACAGGTGGTCACCGCACCGATGCAGTCCTAGGGTGTAGCCCGTGAATCAGACCAAGGCCCACATCGCCGCTCTCTCCCTGCTCGACCGTGCCCTCATCGCAGTGACCGACGACGAACTGATCGCGCTGATGGCCGGATTGCCCGACGACCACGTGCTGGCCGTGAAGCGGATCAGCGGCCTTCGGGAAGCGGACGCTCCGGCGACCGTGATCGAAGCGGCTGATCCCACCGATGTCGCAACGGTCGCAACCGGCGCAGCGAACGCAACGGCGACTGACGGCCCGGCGCCATCGGACTCCACCGACACCGCCGACATCGCCGACATCGCCGACATCGCCGACACGAGCAGCGACGCCGAAGTCGTCGAAGCCATTCGCGCCACGGCACACAAGGGCCGGTTGAACGGCGACCTGCAGCGCCTCGGCGTGGTTCTCAGCGACGCGTGTCTGGCCGAGTGCGTCGAAGAACTCGGCGACGCCGCCGAACTGCCGACCGAAGCCGACCTCCAGAAGGTGATGCCCGGCCTGGTCGACAAGCACGGCGTCGGCGTCGTCCGCCTGATGCTCGCCTCGACCGTCGTCGGTGAAGCGCCGGCATCGGCCACCATCGTCGGCATGCTGAAGAACGACGAACTGGTCAAGCTCCCGCCGGCCGCCGACAAGCCACTGGCGCCGCTGCTGCCGTTGAAGCAGGACGACGCCGAGCGGCTCGCGCTCAAGGCCCAGCGCAAGGAGCGCAAGGCCAACGAGCAGGCTGCTGCACGTCTGCGTCGCGAGCAACTCGCTCGCGCCAAGAATCGGGTCTGAGCAAGGTCTGACCGGCCGAGCCCCAAGCTCAGCCGGCGTTCGCGGCCGCCCATACCCGTCGCTCGTGGTCGAGCAGCCACGCCTTGGTCTGCACTCCCCCGGCGAAGCCGGTCAGCGAACCGTCCGCTCCGACGACGCGATGGCACGGCACGATGATCGACACCGGGTTGCGACCATTGGCCGCTCCGACAGCTCGCGCCTTGCGTGCATCACCCATCCGTCGTGCCTGCTCGCCGTAGCTGACCGTCTCACCGAAGGGAATGCCACACAGCGCCTCCCAAGCCGATCGTTGGAAGTCGCTGCCGACAGCGTCCAACGGGATATCGAAGTCGGTGCGGGTACCGGCGAAATACTCAGCGAGTTGCGTGGTCGCAGTCGCGAGGACCCCGGCTGGATCGTTCTCTCCCCCGTCGGCAGGGCCGAGTGGCACGCGAGCTTCCGTGTCCTGCAACCACATCACGGCGCGCAAGCCCCGTTCCGACGCGACGAGCGTCAATGGTCCGACGGGACTGTCGATGATGGTCTTGTACAGGGTGGTCATGACGCTGGTTCCTTCTGATTGGGGTGTTGGTCCGACAGGTGGGCCCAGAGGTGGTGCAGCGCGTACGAGCGCCACGGTCGCCAGGCCTGTGAGGCAACGTCGGCGCTCTTGGCAGAGCTGTCGCGTCCGAGCCGCTGCAATCCGTTGCGAACACCGATGTCCGTCGGCAAGAAGACGTCCGGGTCGCCGAGCGCCCGCATCGAGATGTAGGACACCGTCCACGGTCCGATGCCTGGAAGCGCCAGCAGCCGGGCCGACATCTCGGCGCGATCGACGCCTGCGTCGATGACGATCGCGCCGGATGTGAGCGCCGTACACATCGTCCGTAGCGCCAGTTTGCGGGAGCTCGGCATCGGCAGCTGGTGGGGATCGATGTCGGCAATCGCGGCAGCGGTGGGGAAGGCGTGGGTCAACGTACCGACGGGAGTCGGGAGCGCGTCGCCGACCGCTCGGACGATCCGTGCCGCCACGGTCCTCGCCCCGGCCACCGTCACCTGCTGACCGAGCACGGCGCGCACGGCCAACTCGTGACCGTCGACATGCGCCGGCGACCTCAACCCGGGTCGAGCGGCCACGAGGTCGGCCAACACCGGATCGGAGCCGAGCACCGAATCGACCGCGACCGGGTCGGCATCGAGGTCGAGCATCCGGCGACATCGTTGCACCGCTGCCTGCAGGTCGCGCCAATCGTCGAGCCGG
>JAYTRT010000775.1:0-2791 GCA_043746045.1 Actinomycetota bacterium
GAGGTGGGGCGGCCTGTTGGTCGCCCCACCGACGCGTCAGGGATCGACCGGTAAAAAGTGGGTAAGTATCATTCGTGGCGCGAACGCGTCGCTTCGCTCAAGGAGTAGACAGACCGCATGGACTCTCCGTTCGCGCCTCCGGAACCACCCGTCGAACCGCCTTACGCTGTGCCCCCCGCCCCGATGTACGGTAGGTCGGTGGACCAGGTCGGTGGACCAATCGGTGGTCAGTACGCACTCGGCGGCGCATCGGGTGGAACGGCCCCCGGGACCGATCGATGGCCGGTCCAGCCCGACGGCCGACCGACGTTTGCCGACGACATGCCGGAGTACAACCCCAATCGCCCTTCGGTCGTCATGGACCAAGCCGTGTTGCCCAAGAAGCGTCACCGGAAGGGAATTGTCATCGGCGTCGTGGCGTGTCTGCTCAGCGCAGCAGGTGCGTTTGCGATCGCCCGCGCGTCGGAATCGCGCAACGACACGAGCGCCACTTCCTCGGCAGTCGCCGGAGGTCCGGCGATCGCCGATCCTGCATCGACGTCATCCGCGACCCCCGCTGCGTCTGCCAACCCGGCCTCGACCCCGGCTGTGTCGGGAAGCCCCGTCCCGATCGGCAACACCAGTTCTGGTCTCGATGTGATCAGCATCGTCGCCAAGATCCGTCCGAGCGTCGTCAAGGTCGCCGTGGACATCAGCGGCGGCGCACAGGGCACCGGCCAAGGAGTGGGGACGGGTGTGATCCTCACTGCCGATGGCGAGATCCTGACCAACGCCCACGTGGTCGCCGACGCGTCGAAGGTTCGAGTGGTTCTCGATGGCTCCACCGAGCCGATCGACGCAAAGGTGCTCGGTGTCGACGT
This sequence comes from Actinomycetota bacterium, assembly GCA_043746045.1. Lineage (GTDB taxonomy): Bacteria > Actinomycetota > Acidimicrobiia > Acidimicrobiales > Ilumatobacteraceae > WLMZ01. The sequence continues at coordinate 861 of JAYTRT010000775.1, forward strand.
GGGCAACGACCTCGCTCTGATCAAGGTCGACAAGAAGGGACTCCCCGTGATGACATTGGCGGACAGCACCAAGGTGCAGGTCGGTCAACCCGTCGTGGCCATGGGCTACGCGCTCGATCTCGCCGGTGATGTCTCGGTGACCTCTGGCATCATCTCGGCGCTCAACCGGTCGATGGTCACGGACAACGGCGCGCTCGACGGTTTGTTGCAGACCGATGCTGCGATCTCGTCCGGCAACTCGGGCGGACCTCTCGTCAATGCAGGCGGTGAGATGATCGGTATCAACACCGCCGTTGCTCGTGGTGACAGCACCAACACAGCGACCAACATCGGGTTCGCGATCGCGACCAAGCAGATCAATCGAATCCTCGGTCAACTGAAGACGGCGGGCACAACGGCCCCGGCCCAGGGGTATCTCGGGATCGGCGTCGATGACCGCCATGATGGCGGGAGCGGCGCAACCGTTTCGCAGGTGCAACCCGCTTCTCCGGCAGCCAAGGCCGGGCTCCAGGTCGGCGACGTCGTGACCAGCGTGAACGGAGTGGCGATCAACGGTCAGGCCGGGCTCATCGCCGCAATCCGCGACAGCGCACCGGGCGACAAGGTGTCGATCGACTACTCCCGCAACGGCAAGGCCGCCACCGCGACCGCCACGTTGGACGCTCGCCCAAGTAGCTGACGGCTCATCGGGCAGCCACCAGCGGGAACCGTTCGTCGCCGAGTGGTCCGCCGACGACGAGGTCGTGCTGGTCGAATGGGGGCGAATGCAGCCAGGGCCGAAGCGCGAACGTCGCATCGTCGCCCACATAGCGCAGGCTGACAGCGCGTCGACGTGCGTTGGTCAGACCAACGGTGCCCGGCGCCGCATGCAGGATCCGGTACGAGAACGCGATCACGTCACCGGGCTGCGACGCGAAGCTGATGATCTCGTGCTGACCGCGCTCTGATTCGATGTCGGGAACCAGCTCGTACCCGTCCGCAGGTGCCGAGTAGGCCGTACTGTCGACAAAATTTCGGGGCACGAAACTGCGCCCCCAACGGTGCGATCCAAGGAGGAACTCGACCGCGGCGGAGGCGGGAACGGGATCGAGAGAGATCCAGAAGCTCACGTTCTGATCACCGTCCACGCAGTAGTAGGGCTGGTCGTGGTGCCACGGGGTGATCTCGTTCGTGCCGGGTTCCTTGACCAGAACGTGTTCGTGGAAGAAGCGGACGGTGGCGCTGCGCATCAGCTGGCGGGCCATCTCCGGGAGTGCGGATTCGAGCGCGATGCGGCGGTATGCATCGATTCGCGGCCACGACACGTAGTCGCCGAAGAAGCGTCCACCGGAGAACCGTCCCTGCTCGTCCGTCGGCGTGTAGTCGCTGGCCCACCCGCTGGGGTTGGCCATGTTGTCGTCGACGGCATCGGCGAGCGCGCCCAGATCGGCGTCGCCGACGATGTCGCGGAGGAGCGTGACCCCGTCTCGTTGAAACGCCTCGATCTGTGACTCCGAGACAATGTGCATGCGCCGCATCCTACGATGCGCCGTGTGAACGACGAGTTGCCGGTGCGCCGCTTCCAGAACGCCGAGGCCGTTTCGCCGCGCTGGGTCGAATGGCGACGCACGATCGACATCGACGCATACGACGAGCGGTTCGAACGGTTGGCGGCGTCTGGACAGGACGTTCACGGCGAGGCGGATCTGATCGCCTCGTTCGAACCACGGTGCGTGCTCGACGCCGGCTGCGGCACGGGGCGGATCGCGATCGAACTGGCCCGGCGAGGGGTCGACGTCGTCGCGGTCGACCTCGATGCCGACATGGTTGCCAAGGCCGCGCGCAAGGCTCCGGAGCAGATGTGGTTGGTCGATGATCTGGCGCGGATGCAGTTGAATCGTCGCTTCGACCTGATCGCGATGCCTGGCAATGTGATGATCTTCTGTGAGCCC
>JAYTRT010000776.1:0-2786 GCA_043746045.1 Actinomycetota bacterium
CCGAGCGGCTGTGGCAAGACCACCACGCTGAGGATGCTGGCCGGTTTCGACCAGCCCGACGAAGGGTTCATCCGCATCAGCGGCAACTTCGTGCAGGGCGTGCCCCCGTACAAGCGTGATGTGAACACGGTGTTCCAGCACTACGCGCTGTTCCCGCACATGACCGTGGCCGAGAACGTGGCCTATGGCCTGCGCCAGAAGCGCGTGCCCAAGGGTGAGATCGCGGGTCGGGTTGCCGAGGCGCTGGACATGGTCAAGATGACCAAGCTCGCTGCTCGCAAGCCCAAGCAGATGTCGGGCGGCCAGCAGCAGCGCGTCGCCGTCGCTCGGGCGCTCGTGAACCGACCGAGCGTGCTGTTGCTCGACGAGCCACTCGGTGCGCTGGATCGCAAGCTGCGTGAAGAGATGCAGATCGAGCTGAAGCTGTTGCAGAGTCAACTCGGGATCACATTCGTCTTCGTCACCCACGATCAGGAAGAGGCGATGGGCATGAGCGACCGGATCGCGATCATGCTCGAAGGACACATCGAGCAACTCGCCGATCCGGAGAGCGTCTACGAGCGGCCGGACTCAGCGTTCGTTGCGGGCTTCATCGGTCGGAACAACTTCTGGCAGGGCATTTCCACCGGGCACGGTGTGCAGGCCATCGACGGCACGATTTTCGCGTCATCGACTCCCGAGGAGCGGGTGGCCAAGGGCGACCAGGCTCTGGCTGCGGTTCGGCCGGAGTCGATTCAACTCAGCGCCGAAGATCCGGGGCTGACTGCCAACGTCATCCATGGCAGCGTCGCCGGGGTCTCGCACTACGGGGACGTGCTGCAGTACGTGATCCGCACGGCCACCCGCGACGTCATTTCGCTGCTCCCGCGCCAGGGTGCGCTCCGTCTCGCCCCGGGTGACCCCGTGTGGTGCCATTGGCCGGCCGCCGATGTGTATCAGTTCTCGGCTGACCAAGCCGATCTCGTGATCCGCGATCCAGCCGAGGATGACATCGCCTCGTGACGCGAACACGCCACCATCTCATCATCTCCATGCGTTCAGGAAGGAACCAACCATGAGTCGTCGTACGTCTCGCCAGAGCGATACCCCCCGGATCCTGATGTCACAGGAGGCAGCCCAACGTCTGGCCTACTCGATCAGTCGACGCCGATTTCTGGCCATGTCGGGAGGGGCGGCCGCTGCGGCGGCACTCGCAGCATGCGGCAGCGATTCCAAGAGTGCTTCGTCCCCGACAACGGGCGGCGGTACTGCGACCACTGGGAGCAGCGCGACGACTGGCGGCAGCACGACGACTGGCGGCAGCGCGACGACTGGCGGCAGCGCGACGACTGGCGGCAGCGCGACGACGGGCGGGAGTGCGACGACGGGCGGGAGTGCCACAACGTCGGCAGGCAGCACCGCGACGACTGCCTCCGCCGGCAACTTCTCCAAGAACATCAACATGTTCACATGGGCCGAGTACGACGACCCCGCCCTGCTCAAGAAGTGGGGCGACATCAATCTGACGATCTTCAACTCGAACGAGGAGGCGATCCAGAAGTTGGTCCAAGGCGGCGGGTCATCCGGTTTCGACATGGTGGTCCCGACGGGCGCCTACATCCCCCAACTGGCGAAGGCGGGTTTGTTGACGCCGCTCGACAAGACCAAGATCCCCAACTTCTCCAACCTCGACACGGCGTACACCAATCAGAGTTGGGATCCCAGCAACAAGTACAGCGTGTGCAAGAACTGGGGCACCACTGGCTGGATCTACGACACGAAGGTCGTCAAGACCGAGATCAAGACGTGGAGCGATTTCATCAAGGCTGCCCAAACGGACGCCAGCGGCCAGACCAGTGTCTTGGATACGGCGCCGAACCTGTGCGGCATGTACTTCTGGGCAAACGGCATCGACTGGACCACCGAGAAGGCGGCCGACCTCGATGCCTGCGAGAAGTTCCTCGTCAACGACTTCGCGAGTCACTTGAAGGCGTTCGACTCGTACCCCGGCATCAACCTGACGCAGGGCAACTACGCCCTGTCGATGGTGTGGAACGGTGACGCCCGTCAGGGTCTGATCGCTGTTCAGGCGGCCGGTGACAAGGTTTCCGAATACAAGTGGGGGCTCGGCGCACCACAGACGGAACTGTGGATGGACAACTGGTGCATCCTGAAGGAGGCCAAGAACGTCGATGCGTCATACGATTTCATCAACTTCATCCTCGACCCGAAGAACAGCATCACGGACCTGAAGTTCCATGGCTACAACACCGGCATCAAAGGCGTCGAGCCTCTCGCCGGGGACATTCCGTTCAAGGACATGGTTTTCTTCACCGACGAGCAGGTCAAGACGTTCCGGTCCGGTGCCGTGAACAACGCTCAGGACCGGTTGGTGTCGATCTACAGCAAGGTCAAGGCCAAGGCCGGCGGCTGAGGTGACGGCGGCGCTCGGCTCGCAGGCGGGGCCACCGCCGAAGAAGTTCCGTTTCCGCGCGCCGAAGTTCGCCCTCGCCATTCCGGCTTTCGTCTGGTACATCTTCCTCTTCGTCATCCCGGTGGCGCTGGTCATCGTCAACAGCTTCGGCAAGAAGGTGCAGGGCACGCCGGGCAAAGTCGATCTCAGTGCTCCCGGGCTCGACCGTTACCGCGAGGTCGTCCACGGATCGTTCCGGGACTTGCTCGTGCAGACGATGCGGACCTCGATGCTCGGAACGGTGCTGTGCCTGCTGATCAGTCTGCCCGTGGCGTACTTCCTGGCGTTCAAAGTCGGTCCGCGAGCCAAGGTCGTGGTCCTCGCGCTGTTGATG
>JAYTRT010000777.1:0-2784 GCA_043746045.1 Actinomycetota bacterium
GCGTCGAGATCGTCACCGTCTCGCTCGAACTGAGCGGTCCCGACGCGTCACGCCCGTTCATCGAGGCTGCTCAGCCCGAACACCCGTCGTTGCTCGACCCCACGCATCAACTCGATGCGCTGTTCGGAGTGGTCAACATTCCCAATGTGATCTGGATCGACGAGCAGGGTGTGATCGTTCGACCGCCCGAGCCGGGTTGGCCCGGAACGACCATCTATCCCGAATCGATGCGGGCGATGATGGCCGAGCGAGCTCGCAAAGCCGCCGAGGCTCCTCCGACGACGGAGACGACCGAGCGCCCGAATCTGATGAAATTGCTGCAGGGTGGGCAGGATCGCGCTGCGTACCCGGATGCGATCCGGGACTGGGCCCACAACGGAGCGTCGAGCCCGTACGCGATGACACCCGACGAGGTTGTCGCCGCGTCGCGGCCGCGCCCGCTGTCGAGTTCACGAGCGGCGGCACACTTCGAGTTGGCCAACCACTTCTGGCGGGCCGGCGAACGCGAAGCAGCAATCCATCATTTCAACGAGTGCCATCGGCTGCAGCCGGACAACTGGACGTACAAGCGCCAAGCCTGGTCGTTGATCGGAAACGAACGGGCGGGTGGAGGCGAGCTCGGACGGTTCAACCAGATCCCGGTCCCGGGCGAGGAGTCGAGTTGGCCTTTCGCCTCCAACTTCGATGCCGACATCGCCGCACTCCAGCCGGGGGAGTACTACCCCAACACGATGTGACCTGACGCGTCGACATCGAAAGACGCCGGCAATTCGTCAGCCTGCACTCGCAGCAAGTTGCGCTCCGATGCGCATCGCCTGCTCAGTGGCACCACCGAGCGAGAATTCAATCTGCTTGGCGAACGAGAAGTACCGGTGGATCGGGTATTCGGTGGCGATTCCCATGCCGCCGTGGAGGTGGACGATGGCGTGAGCGACACGGTGTCCGCCCTCCGATGCCCAGAATTTCGCGGTGCGGACGTCCATCGTCGCGTCACCGCCGCACTCGATCGTGTAGATCGCCTGCCAGAGCGTCAGGCGGATGCCTTCGACGTCGATGTACGCATCGGCGCACCGGTGCCCAACGGCCTGGAACGTGGCGATCGGGCGGCCGAACTGGACCCGCTCCTTGGTGTACGCAGCGGTGTCACGCAACGCCCTGTCGGTGATTCCGAGCTGCAGCGCGCAGAGACCGATGGTCGCGCGCTCGACGAGGCGGTCGACGACTGCTCCACCGTCTGCCTCACCGGCACCGACGAGGTCGGCAGGACCGACGCGCACATTGTTCAATTCGACGTAACCGTACGGCTCGTGGCTCGTGGTGTCCTGTGCCGTCACCGTCACGCCACTTCTCGACGGCTCGACGAGGAACGCCGCAGCGCGCCCGTCGATCGACGCAGTGACGATGATCAGATCGGCCAATGTCGCGAACGGCACGGTGGTCTTGACGCCGTCGAGCAGCCAGCCCGAACCATCGCGGGTCGCCGTCGTGTTCGGCCGATTCTGCTCACGGTTGTGCGGCTCGGCCAGCGCAGCCGTCAGGATCTTGTGGCCCTCGATGGCAGGCCGGACCCAGCTGTCGATCTGCGCCGACGATCCGAACGCGGCGATCGTGTCGGCGGCGATCGCGATCGACGTCAGATACGGCACCGGCGCGAGGGTGCGACCGATCTGCTCGAGAACGAGCGACTGCGTGAGCAGGCCGAGACCGCTGCCGCCGACCGCCTCGGGGAGTCCGATGCCGAGCAGGTTCGCGGTGGCCAGTTCGCCGTACAGCGACGGATCGAATCGCGGCTCGCCGCTGCGTTCCAGCGTGGTCAACGACTCGTGAGTGACTCGATCCTCGAGAATCTTGCGGGCCAGTCCGGTGACGTCTTGCTGTTCCTCGGTGAAGAAGAAGTCCATGCTTACAGGCTCCTGAGTGCGGGGGGGAGGGCGGAGAGGGCGGAGAGGGGGGAGAGGGGAGAGAGGGCGGAGAGGGGAGAGAGCGCGGAGAGCGCGGAGAACGCGAGCGACGATCGGTCGCCGGTCATCGCGGCGCCCGGGGCATGCCGAGTCCGACCATCGCGATGATGTCGCGCTGGATCTCGTTCGTACCGCCGCCGAAGGTGAGGATCAACGAACCGCGGTACGCCTGTTCGATGTGACCCTTGAGGATTGCGCCGGGCGAGTCGGTCCGGATGAACGCCTCGTCGCCGAAACACTCCATCAGCAGTCGGTAGGCCTCGGTCGCGAATTCGGTGCCGAAGACCTTGGTTGCCGACGCGTCCGCGGGGCTCACACCGCGCTTGACACCCCACGCGATCTTCCAGTTGATCAGCTTGAGGAACTCGACCTTGGCGTGGACGCGGCCCAGATTGGCCTGAACCCACTGCTGATCGATCAGCCGTGACCCGTCGGCCAGCTTGGTGTTCGCAGCCCAGTCGCAGGTCTCGGCCAATGCGCGCTGGACGCCGGCCGGTGAACAGAGCGCGACCCGCTCGCGATTGAGTTGGCCGGTGACGAGTCGCCACCCCTCGTTGAGGCCCCCGACGATGGCCGACACTGGCACTCGGACGTCCTCGTAGAAGGTCTGGCTCGTCGTCGCGCCACTGAGGGTGTGGACCGGCGTGAAACTGAAGCCCTTCGCCGATGTCGGCACCAGGAACATCGTGATTCCCTTGTGCTTCGGCGCATCGGGATCGGTGCGCGCAGCGAGCCACACGTAGTCGGCCGAGTCGATCAGGCTGGTCCACATCTTCGATCCGTTGATCACGTATTCGTCGCCATCGCGGACAGCCCGGGTGGT